>CAYWUK010000091.1:0-1288 GCA_964461475.1 uncultured Dehalococcoidaceae bacterium | reverse complement strand
GCGCAGATGTTATTTTTATCATTTCCCCGTTGCGAAATAGGGAAGGACAGATATCTGGCATGGTGGGTGGCGAGGTCGTTCTCACCGCGGATAACTTGCAGGAGCTAATCCTGCCCATCAAAGTTGGGGAAACTGGTTATGTTGATATAATTGACGGCAATGGCGTGGTGCTGGCCAGCAGCGACCCGCAGCGCACTTTAATCAAAAAGGCAGATGGCGGCCAGGAAGTGGCCACGGAAATGGTGCCACTGGCAAGTGTCCCCTGGTCAGTGGCGGTAAGCCAGCCGAAGGGAGAGGCCCTGGCGCCGGTGCACGCCCTGGAATCGACGTTCATCATCACCGGCCTGGCATCCCTGGTGCTTGTCTTTGTCCTCAGCTGGGGCATGGCGCGCAGCCTGGTGAAGCCAATCGGCCAACTGAAGACAGCGGCCCAGAATATCTCCCGGGGCAATCTCCAGCAACCTGTGCCATCTCTGGGAAGCGATGAGATTGGTGAGCTGGGCCGAAGCTTTGATACGATGAGGATAGGACTGAAAAAATCGCTGGAGGAGATTCAGGAATGGAACCGGCAACTGGAAGCCAAAATTGAGGAAAGGACGCGCCAGCTCCAGGCATCTTACCGCGAGATTGAGCGCAAGGAAGCCACCCGCGGACAGCTACTGCAGAAGATGCTCATGGTCCAGGAAGAGGAGCGTAAGCGGGTGGCGCGGGAGCTCCATGATGAGACTACGCAATCAATACTAGGCCTGGTAATGAGGTTGGAGGCGGCCGCCGCTATCCCCGATAGCGAAGTAGGCCGAATTAAGAACTTGCTCAGCGATATTAGAAAGCTGGCTGTTAATACGCTTGACTGCGTCCACAAGGTCATCTTTGACCTGCGCCCATCGGTGCTGGATGACCTGGGTCTGCTTTCAGCCATACGCTGGTATGTGCAGAATCGCCTGGGGGAGCTGGGCATCAAGACGCGCGTAGAAGTAACCGGCGAGGAAAAAGAACTGCCGCCACAGGTGGAGATAGCCCTGTTCCGGGTGGCCCAGGAAGCCATAACCAATATCGCCAAGCATGCTAAAGCCCATAACACCCTGGTCAACGTGGACTTTAAAGACGGGGCGGTGGCCATAGAGATAGAGGACGATGGCCGGGGACTGGATACTAAAACGTTAGGGCTGCAGCTCGATGAAAGCCAGGGCCTGGGGCTGCTGGGCATGAAGGAGCGCATTGAGCTGCTCGGCGGTAAATTTCAGATAGAGTCGCGGCCTGGTGGCGGGACGCGCATTGCCGTCGAGGT
>CAYWUK010000090.1:0-7036 GCA_964461475.1 uncultured Dehalococcoidaceae bacterium | reverse complement strand
CTGCCTGCCATCTCTGAAGAACTGTCCAAATATAAGCTGGTGCCGGTCGAGGGGCTGCCCCGCTTCTGCGGTGGGGCGGTGGGCTACCTGGCTTACGACGCGGTCGCTCGTTTTGAAGAGTTGCCCTCCCCGAACAGCGACCCTCTTGGCTTGCCAGAATCGCTATTCATGTTTGTTGACAGCATGCTGGTCTTTGACCACGTCACTCACAAGATAAAGGTGCTGAGCCATGTGCGCCTTGATGGGGATATAGAGGCCGCATATCGGAAGGCCATAGAGAGGATAGAGGCGCTGGTGCACAGGTTGAGCCAGCCGCTCAAACTAAGCCAACATACAGAAGTAAGCAAGCCGGCCAGCGGCCGTCAGCTCTCCTCAAACTTCACCAGGGACGAATTTGAAGCCGGCGTGCGCAGGATAAAGCAATACATCACCGAGGGCGAGGCCATCCAGGTGGTGCTGTCCCAGCGCCTGGCCCAGCCCACCGATGTCGCCCCGTTTGAAATCTACCGTGCCCTGCGCACTATAAACCCTTCGCCGTATATGTTTTTCCTTGATTTCGGCGATTTCCATATCATCGGGGCATCCCCTGAAATCCTGGTCAGGGTGGAGGACGGCACCGTAATGACCCGCCCCCTGGCCGGCACCAGGCGCCGGGGGAAGACGCCGGATGAGGATACGATGCTGGAGCAGGAATTGCGCAACGACGAGAAGGAGCGTGCCGAGCACATCATGCTGGTTGACCTGGGGCGCAACGACATCGGGCGGGTGAGCGAGCCGGGCACGGTTGAGGTCAGCGATCTGATGGATGTGGAGCGCTACTCCCACGTGATGCACCTGGTCACTAACGTGCAGGGCAAGCTGCGCCACGACCTGAGCGCCGTGGACGCCCTGCGCGCCTGCTTCCCGGCGGGCACAGTGTCCGGCGCACCCAAGATACGCGCCATGCAGATAATCGCCGAGTTTGAGTCGGAGAAAAGGGGGCCGTACGCTGGGGCAGCCGGCTACTTCTCTTTCTCAGGCAACATGGACATGGCCATAGCCATAAGGACTATGGTGATGACCAGGGGCGTCGCTTATGTGCAGGCGGGCGCGGGTATCGTCTACGACAGTGTGCCCGAGCGCGAGTATGAGGAGACCCTGAACAAAGCCCGGGCGCTGCTTAAAGCCATTAGCCAGGCGGAACAAACAGACCTTTTAATGAGGGCAAGCCATGCTGCTACTGATTGATAACTATGATAGCTTCACCTATAACCTCTTCCAGTACATAAGCGAGCTGGGGGAGGAAGTGGTGGTGGTGCGCAACGATAAGACCACCCTGGATGAGATTGAGAAGATGAAACCGCAGCGGATAGTCGTTTCGCCGGGGCCGTCAACACCGCTTCATGCCGGCATATCCAACGACGTCATCCGCCATTTCGGCCCCAGATTGCCTGTACTTGGCGTCTGCCTGGGGCACCAGTGTATCGGCTACAGCTACGGCGGCGTCTTCGCCCAGGCCAGACAAATCATGCATGGCAAGTCGTCCCTAATCTACCACAATGGGCAGGGGGTATTCGCCGGGGTGGCAAGCCCGTTTTCCGCCATTCGCTACCATTCACTGATAATCCAGCGGGAGGGCCTGCCCGACTGCCTTGAGGTAACGGCCTGGACGGACGATGGCACCATCATGGGGCTGCGGCACCGCCAGCACCCGGTTGAGGGCGTGCAGTTCCACCCCGAGTCTTTCATGACCCAGAATGGGAAGGAAATATTAAAGAATTTTCTGGCAAAAGGGAAGAACGAACCATGATTAAAGAAGCAATTCAGAGCCTGATTTCCGGCAACTCGCTGACCATGGAGGAGGCGGCCTCGGTCATGGAGGAGATAATGCAGGGCGAGGCTACCCCCGCCCAGTTTGGCGCTTTTGTCGCCGCCCTGCGCATAAAGGGGGAGACGGTTGAAGAAATAGTCGGACTGGCCAGGACGATGCGGGCCAAGGCCATACATGTAACTGTCCGCGAGCCGCTGGTGGACACCGCCGGCACCGGAGGCGATGATTTATCCACGTTTAATATCTCAACGGCGGCGGCCTTCGTCGCTGCGGGCGCCGGGCTGAAGGTGGCCAAGCACGGCAACCGCGCCATGAGCAGCCAGTGCGGCAGCGCCGATGTGCTGGAGGCGCTGGGGGTCAAAATAGACCTCAACGCCGAACAGGTGCAGAGGTGTTTGCAGGAAGTGGGCATTGGCTTCATGTTCGCGCCTGTATTCCACCCGGCGATGAAATACGCCTCAGCGCCGCGGCGCGAGATTGGCATACGCACCGTCTTCAACATTCTGGGACCTCTGACCAATCCAGCAGGTGCCAGCGCTCAAATAGTAGGCGTGGCCGACGGGGCGCTGCTGGAGAAGATGGCGCTGGCGCTTAAGGGGCTGGGCTGCCACCATGCCCTGGTGGTGCACGGCGAGGATGGCCTGGATGAAGTAACCATCGCCGGAAAAACGCACGTATATGAGCTCAAGGACGGCAGCGTCAAAAGCTACTATATCGCCCCCGAGGAGTTCGGCCTGGCGCGGGCTGGCCTTGACAGCCTGAAAGGCGGCGTTGCCTCCGAGAACGCCGCCCTGCTGCGCGGCATCATGTCAGGCGCGAAGGGCCCGCAGCGGGACGCCGTGGTGCTGAACGCCGCCGCGGTGATACTGGCCGGAGACCGGGCGGGGACGCTCAAGGAAGGAGTTTATCTGGCGCAGGAGGCGATAGACGGCGGCCATGCCCTGGCCAAGCTAGACCGACTGATTGAGTTCAGCCAGAGTTTAAGCGGAGGCAATAAGTGATTCTCAAGCGGATAGTGGCCGATGGCCTGGCCGACCTCGAATCACAGAAAAGCAGGCTGCCTCTGGCCGAGCTGCGAAGGATAATCCCTGAACAGCCATCGCCGCTTGACTTCGCCGGGGCGTTGCGCGGCGACGATATTAAGCTCATCGCCGAGGTAAAGAAGGCCTCGCCGTCTAGGGGCGTCATCTGCCCCGATTTCTCCCCGGTGCAGATAGCCAAGGCCTACGCCGAAAATGGCGCCGCGGCGATATCGGTACTGACCGAGCCCAGGCACTTCCAGGGCAGCCTTGATTACCTCAGAGATATCAAGAAGGCGCTCGGTGAGAAGAAGATGCCCCTGCTCAGAAAGGACTTCATCACAGACCCCTATCAGATTTACCAGTCCCGCGTTTACGGCGCCGATGCCCTGCTCCTCATTGTGGCCATCTTGACCCCCGAACAACTGGAGGAACTGCTGAAACTGAGTCACCAACTTGGCATGGACTGCCTGGTGGAAGTGCACAATGAAACCGAGGTTGAAATTGCGCTCAGGAGCGGGGCCAGGATTATCGGCATCAATAACCGCGACCTGAATACCTTTGCTGTGGACCTGGCCGTAACCGGGCGGCTCCGCCCCCTTATTCCTCCAGAAATAATCGTTGTTAGCGAGAGCGGCATCAGGAGCCGCGATGATATGGCCAAGCTGAGAAAAATGGGCGTTGACGCAGTCCTTGTAGGAGAGTCGTTGATGGCGTCGCCGGATATCGCCGCCAGGATGAAGGAGCTAATTTGACCAGGATAAAAATCTGCGGGCAGGTTGACGTAGCGCATGCCCTGATAGCGGCCGAAGCGGGCGCCGATTTCCTGGGGATTGTTTTCGCGCCCAGCCCGCGCCGTCTCTCGCCGGAAAGGGCGCTGCCGATAGTGGAAGCGCTGCACAGCTTAAGCCCACGCCCGAGGATAGTCGGCGTTTTCGTCAACCAGGCAGTCCGGGAGGTAAACCGGATTGCCGAACTTTGCCGACTGGACCGGGTGCAGCTCAGCGGCGACGAGACATGGGACTACTGCCGGGAGATTGAACGGCCGGTGATTAAAGTGATTCACATCGCCAGCGACACGTCTGCCGGCGAAGTCATCGCGGAGATAGAAGCCGGGCGCAGGCTGTTCCCGGAGGGGCGGCTTATCTGCCACCTGGACAGCAAAACCAGCAATGTCTACGGCGGCAGCGGGCAGGCATTTAACTGGCAACTGGCCGGGGAGGTAGCGTCCCGGTTCCCCATAATGGTCGCCGGAGGGCTCACCCCTGACAACGTGGCGCAACTGGTGGAAGAGGTCAGACCCTGGGGGGTTGATGTCGCCAGCGGCACAGAGACGGACGGGCGAAAGGATGTCGCCAAGATAAGAGCCTTCATCGAGGCGGTGAGGCGCGCAGGAGATAAGGATAGTGATTAAAAAGGACATGCTTCCTGATAGCAGGGGGTATTTCGGCAATTACGGCGGGCGGTTCGTGCCGGAGACGCTGGTGCCCGCCCTGGACGAGCTGACGGCGGCTTACGCTGAGGCCAGGGCCGACGCCGCTTTCTGGGCCGAGTTTGATTCCCTGTCCCGCGATTACTCCGGCAGGCCGACGCCGCTCTATTTTGCCCGGAGGCTGACGGAGCACTGCGGCGGCGTCCGCATCTTCCTCAAGAGGGAGGACCTGGCACATACCGGCGCCCATAAAATCAACAATGCCCTGGGGCAGGGGCTGCTCGCCAGGCGCATGGGAAAGCGGCGCATTATCGCCGAGACCGGGGCCGGCCAGCACGGGGTGGCCACGGCTGCCGTGTGTGCCATGCTGGGCTTGGAGTGCATCATCTACATGGGCGAGGAGGACACGCGCCGCCAGTCGCTCAACGTCTTCCGTATGAAGCTGATGGGCGCCGAGGTGAGGCCGGTCTCGGGGGGCAGCAGGACGCTGAAGGACGCCATCAACGAGGCGATAAGGGACTGGGTGACCAACGTCGCCACCACCCACTATCTCCTCGGCTCGGCGGTCGGCCCCCACCCCTACCCTACAATCGTGCGCGACTTCCAGTCGGTAATCGGCAAGGAGGCCAGGCAGCAGGCCCTGGATAAACTGGGGCGCCTCCCCGACTGCATAGTGGCCTGCGTCGGCGGCGGGAGCAACGCCATCGGCATTTTCCACGCCTTCCTGGACGACAAGGGGGTAAAGCTCATCGGGGTGGAGGCGGCGGGCAGGGGGCTCAGCACAGGGGAGCACGCCGCTTCGCTGGCGGAAGGAAAAACAGGCATACTGCACGGGGCAAAATCATACCTGCTCCAGGACGATGACGGGCAAATCCGGCAGACGCACAGCATATCGGCCGGGCTGGACTACCCCGGCGTCGGCCCCGAACTCAGCTACCTCAAAGACGCCGGGCTTGCCACATTCGCCGCCGTAACCGACCAGGAAGCGCTGGAGGGCTTTCAGCTGCTGTGCAGTACCGAGGGCATCACCACGGCGCTGGAAACGGCCCACGCAATTTTCTACGCGGCCAGAATGGCTGCGTCTTTGAGCGGAGAGCAGACCATTGTGGTCAACCTGAGCGGCCGCGGCGATAAAGACATGGACATAGTGGTCGCGGCGCTGGGGGGAAGCCGGTGAGCCGCCTTGCTTCTATCTTCGGGCAGGCGGGACATGTGGCCCTGATACCGTATGTCACGGTGGGCTACCCCAGCATCGAGGCCACCATGAAGGTGGTGCCTCTACTTGCCCAATGCGGCGCCGATATCGTGGAGCTGGGGATACCATTTTCAGACCCCCTGGCCGACGGCGCCACCATTCAAAAGGCGAGCTTCCACGCCCTCCAAAGCGGCGTTACTCCCAAGCTTTGCCTTGAGGTAGCCAAGCAACTGAGCGGCAAAGTTGATGCACCGCTGGTGTTTATGACCTATTTTAACCCGGTTTTTAACTACGGCCTTGATAAATTCTGCCGCGGCTGCGCCGACGCTGGCGTGAGCGGTTTAATCATCCCCGACCTGCCCCCGGAAGAGGGCTCCGACTTGGAGAAAATCGCGCAGGGACAGAACATAGACCTCATATACCTGCTCGCTCCCACCAGCACAGCAGAGCGCATCAGGCTGGTGGCGGAAAGATCTCGCGGATTCATTTACCTGGTCTCGGTAACCGGCGTCACCGGCGCCAGGGACAGCCTGCCCGCAAACCTGGCAGAATTGATAGCAAAGGTGAAAAAAACAGCCAGCCAGCCGCTATGCGTCGGCTTCGGTATATCAACCCCACAGCAGGCGAGGCAGGTGGCGCAGGCGGCGGACGGCGTCATCGTCGGTAGCCGCACTATTCAGCTCATGGAAAATGAGGAAAACCTTGCACCGGTCGGCGAGTTCGTAAAAGTGCTGCGGCATGCCCTTGACCAATGTCGGTGAAGACAAGCCAAATTACATAGCGATATTCACGGAAAGCGATGCAGTGCCTTTTACCGCAATATCCAGCAGTTATGCTAATATTTTTGCTAACGAACTTTCCGCCTTGAAAAACACTATTCACTCGGCTACAATATGACAAATGGCAGTATTTCTGACAACACGAGGGACCACTTCTGAAATTGAAAAGATTATCAACAACGCTGATAATGGTCTTGTATTAATATCTCCCTTTATAAAGATACCTGACAGTCTATTCCAAAACTTAAGAGCAGCCGACCAGCGAGGCGTGAAAATAACGCTCGTATATGGGAAGAAAACGCTGGAAACGAATATCACGGAACAGTTGAATCAATTGAAAAACATTAAGCTATATTTCCTCGATAACCTCCATGCGAAGTGTTATTTCAACGAACAATCAATGGTGATAACTTCGTTGAATCTTTATGACTTTTCGGAACAGAACAACCGTGAGATGGGAGTATTAGTAACACGGCAGAATGATGAGGGAGTCTTTACTGAGGCCATTAGAGAAGCCAAGATGATAATTTCATTAGCTGCTAGGTCTGATTTCAATATACAAGTTAAAGGGCAAACCCAAAAGCAGGCTAAATCGCAGCCAATTGTAGAGAAGCAAAAACCTAAGAGTATTTGGTTCAGGGATTTGACTGATATTTTCCCCAGCCTATTTGGTGGTGCTCACGGGTACTGTATAGGCTGCAAAACAAAGATAGAATATGACGAATATAGACCGTATTGCCCAGAATGTTATAAAGTCTGGGTGCAGCACAAAGGTCAGAAAGCAAATTATTGTCATTGGTG
>CAYWUK010000089.1:0-7075 GCA_964461475.1 uncultured Dehalococcoidaceae bacterium | reverse complement strand
GGCAAAGGCCGCCGGGATGTCCTATGCTCAATTCATTGAGCAGATAGTAAAACTCGCGCTGGAGAAGGAAGGCCATGGCAATCAAAATCAGCCCCATGCTGGAAAAAGACAAACCAGCCCTGATGAAGATACTGCGGGACACGCCAGAGTTCAAGCCGTCTGAGGTGCTGGTGGCGGAGGAGGTCATAGACGCCTATCTGCATGCCCCGGGCGATTCGGGATATTACGCCCTGGTGGCCGAAGATGGTGCAGATATAGCGGGGTACATCTGCTACGGGCCTACCCCCCTCACCGAGGGCACATGGGACCTCTACTGGCAGGCGGTAGCACGCGAAAAGCGAGGACGGGGCATAGGCAGCGCCCTGGTGGCGCGCGCTGAGGAGCAAATCAGAAAAGCGTCAGGAAGGCTGGCTATTATTGAGACGTCATCGAAGCTTGAATACGAAAAGACGCGGCGTTTTCACACCAGCCATGGCTACGAGCTCATCTGCCGCATCCCGGACTTCTACGCCCCCGGCGACGACAAGCTTATCTTGCAAAAGCGGCTGAAATAATGTCTGATAAAGAAATCACCAAACGGGGGGATGCCATATCGTGAATGAGTTCCTGCGAGATTTCATATTCACCTTTGTGCCGCTGTTCATAGTGATAGATGCCCTTGGCAATCTGCCCTTCGTCATCGCGCTGAGCGAAGGAGCAACGCCGAAGGAGCAGCACAAGATTGTCCATATATCCATCATCACGGCCACCGGCGTCGGGCTGGTATTCCTTTTCTTCGGCCAGTTCATCCTGAAGGTGATGGACATCTCGGTGGGCGCCTTTGCCATCGCCGGCGGGGTTATCCTGCTGGTGCTCTCCATCAAGTACATGACGACCGGCCACATGCTGGAATTCGTCAAAGAGGAGATGGTAGCCGTGGTTCCCATCGGCACGCCACTGACCGCAGGGCCCGCCACTATCACCACCCTGCTGCTCCTCGCCACCCAGTTCCCCCTCTACATGGTGTTAATCTCCTTTGCCCTGAACATGTTGATAACCTGGGGCATATTCCTGATGAGCAGCCACATCGTCAGGGTCATGGGGCGGGGCGGACTCATGGCGATATCCAGAGTGTTCAGCCTGCTCCTGGCCGCCATCGCGATAAGCATGATTATCAGAGGGCTCGACTTAGCTGGTATAATTAAGATAGCCAGTTAGAGCCATAGCGACTATTTTTAATTCGCCTTTATGAAATGAGGACGAGCTATGTTTCGCATTCGCCGCGTTTACGATGATATAACCCCGGCCAACGAAGACGCGATAGCGCAGGTGCAGGATATCCTGCGCGCTCAGTTCCCCGCCCTGTCCAGGAGAGACATAGCCAAGCTGTCCGAACAGCTGCGCAACCCCATGAAATACCGCTTCCGTTCCATCCTTTTCGTCGCCGAGGGCACAAAAGGGCACGTTGATGGCTTTGCCCTTCTTTTCCACGAGCCGACGCTGAAATTCTGCTACCTGGATTACATCTCCGCAGCCGAGAGAAAGACTGGCGGGGGCATCGGCGGCGCTCTATACGAAAGGGTGCGCGAGGAAGCCCTAGACCTTAATGCTATCGGCCTCTTCTTTGAATGCCTCCCCGACGACCCCACACTGAGCCACAACTCCGAAATAAGAAGGCAGAACGCGGCACGCCTGCGCTTCTATGAAAGGTTCGGCGCCCGTCCCATAACAAACACCGCTTATGAAACCCCGCTCAAGCCGGGAGATGACAACCCCCCCTACCTGGTATACGACGACCTGGGACAGGGCACAGAGCTATCCCGCGATACTGCCCGGGAGATTGTCAAAGCCATCCTGGAGCGCAAATACAAAGGCGTAGTGCCTCCCGATTACGTTGAGAAGGTGATTGAGTCCTTCCAGGACGACCCGGTGCAGTTGAGGAAGCCCAAATACGTAAAGAAACCCCCAGTCCCCATA
Organism: uncultured Dehalococcoidaceae bacterium; assembly: GCA_964461475.1. Classification (GTDB taxonomy): domain Bacteria; phylum Chloroflexota; class Dehalococcoidia; order Dehalococcoidales; family RBG-16-60-22; genus CAYWUK01. The sequence goes on along the minus strand of CAYWUK010000089.1, from coordinate 5,119 downwards.
AGGCACAGGCCGCCGGTTGACAAGCGCATAAAGCTGGTCATAAACGACCGACACGGCATCCACCACGTTGAGGAACGGGGCTACGTTGAGTCGCCGGTGAGGATAGACGCCATTTTGCAGGAGCTTAACAGCACCGACCTGTTCCAGAAAATCACCCCGCGCCATTTCTCAGAGAAGCATATCAAGGCCGTCCATGACCCGGGATTCGTCGACTATATTAAAAAAGTATGCTCCAAGCTTGAAGCGGGGACTTCCGTCTATCCCTACGTCTTCCCCGTGCGCAACCGGACTCGCCCTCCCAAAGACCTGGCGCTGCGCGCCGGGTATTACTGCATTGACACATTCACGCCGATAAACGGCAATGCCTACCTGGCGGCAAAACGGGCCGTGGACTGTGCCCTGACCGCGGCGAAAAAGCTGCTTGAAGGTTACCGCCTGGCTTATGCCCTGGTGCGGCCACCCGGCCACCACGCTGAGCAAAGCTCCTTCGGCGGCTTCTGCTACTTCAATTCGGCGGCAGCCGCCGCTCAGCTCCTCAGCGCCTGCGGCAAGGTTGCCATCCTCGATATTGATTATCACCACGGCAACGGCCAGCAGGAGATATTTTATGAGCGCTCCGACGTGCTGACCATATCCATTCACGGCCATCCCAGTTTCGCCTACCCCTATTTCAGCGGCTTCGCCGGCGAAAAGGGAAGAGGCGATGGCAGAGGTTACAATATAAATATCCCCCTTCGCGAAAGCGTGGATGGCAACTACTACCGGCCTGTCCTGAGAGACGCATTGAAGCACGTTAAAAGGTTCAAACCCAGGTTCCTCATCGTCCCTCTGGGCCTGGATACGGCTAAAGAAGACCCCACCGGCAGCTGGAGCCTGGAAGCCGATGACTTCGAATCCATGGGGCAGATGATTGGCGCGCTACATCTACCCACGCTGGTCGTCCAAGAAGGTGGCTATGATACGCGCGTGCTCGGCATCAACGCCCGCCAGTTCCTCACCGGACTATGGTCAGGCGCCTACTCGCCATAAGCAGATGCAATGCAGAAGCCAGCTATTTAGCCTCGTCGGCCTTTTTAACCGCGCAGGGATATGCCTTCAGCGACAGGCAGCCGCTAATCTCGTCCATCTCCTCGTTGCCATAGACAAAGCTGACATTCGCCCCATTCGAAGAAAATGCATCGTAGCCGGGGAGATTTAGTTCGGGGCACGCCTGCCACCAGCCGTCCTGAGTGCAGACCACGTTATAGGGAATCCCCTCCGTGATTTCCGCCCGCAAGGTTATGCTCGCGTGGGGCGACTCAAGCACCACCCAGTCGCCGTCTTTGCAGCCAAGCTCCCTTGCATTCCTGGGATTAATCTCCAGAAAAGGATGGGGTACTTTCTTCCTTAACGAGGGCAAAGCGCGCTGTTCGGAATGGCAGTATTCCTTAACCTTGCTGCCGGTGAGGACAAACGGATATCTCGCAGTCAAAGCCGCATCTCGCTTGAAAGCCGGCTCTCTCAACACCGGCAACGGACTATACCCGTGGTCTTTAAACGTCTGTGAATAGAGCTCAAGCCTCTTTGATGGGGTCGGGAAGCCTGTAAAATTACCCGAACCATCCTTTTTTTGATACTTTTTATATTCCATGGGCAGTTTTACAGAAATGCCGCCCGGGTGCGCCTTCATCTGCCCAACGGTGATGTTGGCCGGGGCAAACTGGTAATCGAAGGCTGCTTCTATATCTCCGTCCCAGAACCTGTCCCCCAGGCCGAGGCGCCTGGCTAGCTCAAATATTATTCTCATATCGGGCCAGGACTCGTGCTGCGGCGGCACTACCACAGGGCGCAACTGGAGATGAGGGTCCGCGCCGAGGGGGGAGACATTAATCATTCCCAGATGCCAGCTTTCCCAGCAGCTGGCAACGGGCAGAACCATATCCGCCAGCTCCGCCGTGGGGGTGAGGAACAGCTCCGCCTGCACATGGAAGTCCAGCTTCAAAAGGGCCTCCCTGCCCTCCAGAACAGGCGTATTGGAAGTAAGCAGGTTTCCGCCGAAGCCGATGAGCGCCTTTATAGGATACGGTTTGCCCTGCAGGATGGCTTTATATACCTCAAATGCCTGAGTTGCGCCTACAGTGCCGGGCGGCCCCAGGGGGCGTTCATTGAAGCCGAGGCGCTTCTTCGCCGCCTCAGCACTCAGGAACTCCGCACCAGCGATTGGATTCATGGCGAGCTTGGGCAGAAAGATATTCCCCCCGAGCGAATCGTAATCGCCGGTGAGGGCATATAGGATGCATACGGCGCGGTTGGTCTGGGTGGCATTTATGTTCTGCTCAATGCCGTTCCAGGAATACCAGCAGGACGGCCTGGAGGTGGCAAACAGCCTCGCCGCAGCCCTGATTTTATCCTGCGGCACATGAGTGGATATTTCGGCCACCGCTGGCGTGAACCCGGAGACGGACTCCCTCAGCAGCTTAAAGACCGTCTTGCACTCAACCTCTTTGCCGTCGGCCAAAGTGACAACGACAGCAGCATCAAGAGCAGGCGGCACAGCGGGCACCGTGCCCGGCGTATAAACCTGCTCCCTGTTGCCTGCGGAGTCCGCTATGACAAATCCCGAAGCGTTGCCGCCTTTAGCCAAGTCACTAGGCCTTAGGAAGTCGCCGCTGTCTGTCCTCACCAAAAAGGGGGCCGTAGTCCAGTCGCATACGAAATCACGGTCGTAGAGCCCCTCATCTATCATCACGTTTATCATGCTCAGCGCCAGTATCCCATCCGTCCCGGGGAAGACCTGCAGCCAGAGGTCGGCCATTTCCGCTATCTCCGTCTTCCTCGGGTCAATGACGATGAGCTTGGCCCCACCCTTCATACCCTTCTTGATATAAGGCAACAGTATATGGCGGGTATTATGGGTGTTGTTGCCCCATACTGCTATACACTTAGCCTTCTCAAATTCAGGCCTGCCGGCCGTGCCAAAGCTCCCCGGCTGGCCGAAGGTATATGCCGAGGCGTTATCCCGGTGCCACTGGCATATATGGGTGGTGGCGATGTTGTTGGGCGTGCCGTACGCCCAGGCCAGCCTGGTCACCCAGGGGTTCATATCCCACATCGGAGAACCGTCCGGAGCGCAGCGGGCGAAGGCCACCGCTTCGGCGCCAGATTCAGCCTTTATCTGGTTTAATTTCGCCGCTATGGTATCCAGGGCTTCATCCCAGGTGATTCTCTGCCACCCCGGGTCAGGGTCCCCCTTCGGCCTTGTTCTCTTCATGGGGTACGTCAGCCGCTGCTGGTTATACACCAGCTCCGGACCGGCCAGTCCCTTGGGGCAGATGGCGATGCTATAAGGGTGCTCCTTGTCAGCCTCAACCTTTATAAAAGTGCCATCTTTGACCTGAGCAATGCAGGGGCAGTGGCACGAACATCCGGCGCAATAGGTTCTTATCTTCCGTATCAACCCATCCTCCTTTTGCCACAAGTGCAGCTTAAATTCCCAAATCCTCTCCTACCAGCACCACATTCATCCGGCCCACATCGCGGATCATATTGCCTGTAATAATCACTAGAAACGAGCATATCGTCCAGTCATGGACACAGTCAACACACTTGCCCGTCCTGACACAGGGCAGGTCTTTAAACTCTTCGCGATGCTGCTTTTCAAAAATGCGCTTGGCGTTCATCGGCGCCGCATACTGCTGAATCCGCTCTGTGGCCGCGTCCACATCTTTGACAATCTTGTTAACGCCGGTTACGACGATAACCTTCTTCGGCCCGAATATCATCGCCGCCACCCTGTTCCCCAGGCCGTCAAGGTTGACCAGCTTGCCATCCAGCGTTATGGCGTTGGTGCCTGTCAGATACACATCGGCGAAAAAGGTCTCCCGCTCCATCTGCCGCCTCTTTTCAAGGCTATCAACCGGATAGCCCTCCGCATCCCACTTGAACGGGTCAAGAATGGTGTTCTGGTTGCGTTTATTAAGCGCCTCCATAATGCCAATCTGCTCAAGGCAAACAGAGTCGCCACGCCCTATGACAGCCCCCGGCGGAATCATGCCCATGACTACATCCAGAGCCTTTTTGCGGTTATCAACGTACTGGCCGCTCATTTTTCTCCTCTGGAGGTTCTTTATGACAACCTTGGCCTGCTCTTCGCCAAACCATTTCTTTTCTTCGCTTATATCCGCTGGATTAACCATTATCCTCCTCCTTTTGTAACCTCCTAAAGACTACCCCAGATTAGCGCCCTGTTTCTTGAGCGTCTGCTGCAAAACCTTGATATCCAGGTCTCTGGGCTTAACTTTCCCTTTAATGCTCAACGCCGCCGCCGTCCCCGCAGCCTCCCCCAGACACATACAGGTAGATTCATCGCGGGGCGAAAGGACCAGGGCAGCGTCGTGGTCCAGCGAAATGCACCTGCCCGCCACCAATAGCCCGTCAACGGCCTTCGGCACCAGACACCTGTACGGTATATCAAAGACCGGGGCGCGCACATACGCCGTCATATCCCTGGTGTGGCCGTCCCGTGATTTCGCAATAACATCCGGGTGTTTGCGGCCCCCTTTCATGTCTCCCTCATGGGTCAGCAAGTAGCCCCCCAGCACCCTCCTCGATTCGCGCAGGCCGATCTGAGTCGAGGTGTACGCCAGATAAGCGCGCTCATAGCCGGGCACGTATTTCCTGAAGAAGTTAACTATGGACAATATGTTCCTCCTGGTGGTCAGCTCGGCGTTGGTCAAATCGTTGACATTGGTGCAGTCGCCCCTGAAGCTGTTTAGCCACCCTGCTGTCTCCCCCCTCCGGCGCCAGTTCGCCGGGAGCTTGGCCGGGTCGTTCATGTTAGGAGGTTTTATAGCGTAAGCAGGCGTCCCCGGCAGGACCTTCGTCTCTTTGATATCCAACTCCCCGCTCTTCCTGGCCTTTTCCACAAGCGCCTTGAATTCCTCCTCGCCTTCTTTGCGGGTGTATCTAATCGCCCTTTCGGTATCAACATTGGCCATCGCCCCGAGCAGGGTCATCACCAGCGGAGTGCCCGATTTATCGTACTCGGCGCCCGCCGCCGCAGCCACATCGGCATCCCCCGAAGCATCAATCACCACGTCGGCCAATATGGCCTGCCGGCCAGACTTGCTCTCCGTTATCA
>CAYWUK010000088.1:0-7081 GCA_964461475.1 uncultured Dehalococcoidaceae bacterium | reverse complement strand
GTGTGCAGGAAGGCGGGCGGCGGGCTGGCACCGAGAACGTCCCGGGCATCGTCGGCCTGGGCAAGGCTGCGCAGCTGGCCAAAGAGAATATGGCTGCTCGTACCAAGCATCTCGTCGGGCTGCGCGACCGCTTGCTGAAGGGGCTTCCGGCCAAAATTGACCAGGTGATAGTTACCGGACACCCTCAAAATCGCCTGCCGGGAAACGCCAGCTTCTGCGTGGAGTTTATTGAGGGCGAGTCCATGCTTATGTTATTGAACAGCCAGGGGGTGGCGGTTACCAGTGGCTCAGCCTGCACCTCGCGGGCGCTCCTGGCCTCCCATGTCCTCCTCGCCATGGGTCTGACCCATGAGGTGGCCCAGGGCTCACTGCTCTTCGGCATTGGCCTGGATAACACCATTGAGGATGTGGATTATGTCCTGGAGGTGTTACCTCCCATTGTAAATAGATTGCGGCAGATGTCGCCGCTGTATGCCAAGTTCAGCAAATCGGGCAAAGGAGGCAACTGATATATGCCGGTTTATAGCGAAAAAGTGATGGACCACTTTATGAATCCCCGCAACGTGGGGGAAATTGAAAACCCCGACGGCATGGGGGAGGTGGGCAACCCGGTGTGTGGGGATATGATGACCTTCTATGTAAAGGTGAAGGATAACCGCCTTGAAGATGTGAAGTTCAAGACCTTCGGCTGCGGAGCGGCGATTGCCGTTTCCAGCATGGTCAGCGAGATGGCCATGGGCAAGACGCTGGAAGAGGCGATGAAAATTACCCCTCAATGGGTGGCCAAGGAGCTGGAAGGACTGCCCAAAAACAAGTTTCATTGCTCAAATCTGGGGGCCCAGGCCCTGCATAAAGCCATAAAGGACTATCAGAGCAAGAAACAAAAAGCGGAAGGAGGGAAGAAATGACAGGGGCTGAGAAGCGCGATATAGAGAAATCACATTGTTTTTGTCCTTACTGCGATTCCGAGCTGGAGGAGGAATCGCCTATGTTCTGTCAGGCCTGCCGGGTGGTGATATTTTACTGCCCCCGGTGTCGCAAGCCGGTTTCCCGCGAGGATGATACCTGCCCGCATTGCGGGGCCGAGATTAAGGGTAAAAAATAATTCAGAAGAGATACTTCAATGGAACAGAAGAAAGATAAGTTTACAATAGCCATGTTCAGCGGCGACCTGGATAAAGCCCTGGCCGCGTTCATGCTGGCCACCACCGCCGCCAGCATGGGGATGGACGTCAGCATATTCTTCACCTTCTGGGGGCTTAATATCCTCAAAAAGAACGAAGGCAGCATCAGGAACAAAGGCCTGATGAGGAAGATGATGAACGTGCTAGACCGTGGCGGCAGCAAGCGACTGAAGCTCTCCAAGTTCCACATGTTCGGCCTGGGCACATGGATGATAAAGCGTCTGATGAAAGAAGTGAATATGCCGTCCGTGGATGAGATGATAGCCATGGCGAAAGATATGGGGGTCAAGCTCATACCGTGCTCCACCACCTGTGGTCTATATGGCTTGCCAGAGGACGCCTTCCGCAGCGAGGCTTCAAGTATCGCTGGCGCCGCCTATTTCCTCAGCGAAGCGAGCGATTCAAAGATAACCCTTTTCATCTGATGATTTTTCTTCCAGGCTAGTCAAGGAGGAGGAGATGAAGGCAGATAAAACCCTGGACTGCATAGGCCTTTATTGTCCTATGCCCATTGTGAAAACATCGCAGAAGTTTAAAGAGCTCAAGCCCGGCGAGGTGCTGGAAGTGATAGCCGATGATAAGGGGATAAAGCAGGATATGCCTGCCTGGTGCAAGGCCACCGGCCATGAGTGCCTGGGGATGGAGGAGGAAGGCGGGGAAATCAAGGTCTATGTAAAAAAGACTCACGAATGAAAAGGAGCGCATGATGACGAAGCAGATAAGCCTAACGGTCAACGATGCACCCATATCCCTCGACTATTTTGTGCAGGGATTTATTGACCACACTTTAAGCGGCATGCTGGCTTCGCTGGAGGGCACCGGCGAGATAAAAAGCCTTGACCTCTCCATTGACGAGGCCGGAAATGTCACCATTGACCTCAATGGTGCCAGCGTCCCCATCAATTACTTCGTGAACGAGATTGTCAAGAGCACGGTGACCGGCATGCTCTCCCCACTTAAAGGCGTGGGCAAAATAGACAAGGCGAACATCAGCATCAGGAAGTAACGGGCCCGGAGGCTAATTCTAGCCAGACGTTCGGCAGATTTTGACCTCCCCCCAGAGGCCCATGTTTTCGCCCTTGATGATTACCAGCCCCTTCAGCCCCGGTATGATTGCGCCGAATTCGATGCTGCGGCTGATATCGTTGGGCGTCTTGACTATGTTCCCGATGGCAGTGGCGGCGGCATCGGCCAGCGTGGCCGAAGCGGAAAGCGTTACCACGGCGTCGGCTGTGCCAAAGCTCAGGGAAGGCCCCACCGTCCCTGACGAAGTGCAGATTCCCAGCGGCGTATCCCGTCCCTCAATTTCCAGCCCGATTTTGCCGCTCAGCGGCGATTTGCCGGCGTAGATGCCTATTGTTCTTTTCTTCAGGCTCTTCAGATAAATGTCGCCCCCGTTTTCCACGATAACCTCCGGGGAGAAAACAAGGAGCTCTTTGCCGACGAACTCGGCCATCGCCCCGGCCACTGCGGCCATGGGGCCAACGCCCGCCCTCGCGGCAGCTTCTGCCATTTCTCTGACAATATGAGGGGCATCCTTGGGAACGGGGATTGGCTCCAGCGAGGTGAGAAAGGCAGGGCAGCGCTCAATGTAGCTTTCCAGCAGCTTGCGGTATTTCAGCACCAGCCTGTGGGCCTTTCTCTTGAGGTTGCTTGCGGCGCGAATGTAAAGGTCGGTTTCCTTGACTGTTACCGTGAAAGAGGTTAAATCCTTGCCTTCAACCCAGTTACGATAGGTTCTAGGTTCCATAGGTTAATAATGGACTTCCATTGCCCTCGGCGGGCAGACCTTAACGCATAGCTCGCATGCTATGCACTTATCGTTGTGAAATTTCACCGCCCTGGTCAGGGGGTCAACCTCAAAGGCGCCGGTGGGGCAAATGGTTACGCAGGCGCCGCAATCGGTGCACTTCGCTTCGTTGCGGGTGACGTCCTGGCCCAGTGCATCTATCTTCACTCCGGTCTTAATCAGGAAGCGTATGCCCTTATCGTACTCCTGCTGCTCGCCGCTGAGTTCAAGTATCAGCAGCCCTTCCTCTTCGGGACTGATAGCGGCTTTGATGATATTGAACTCAAGGTCGTAGCCCTTGGCCAGCTGGCATATTATCGGTCGTTCTACCACCTGTTTGGGGAAGTGCAGGACTACTTTTTTAGATACGGCCATGTCTACCTCCGTTGCCGTTTAAGGAATAAATAGAAATCTCTATATAACATAATAGCATTAAGCCTGGTGCTGGTCAATTTGCTTTGCTTCAGTGTTCATTCATATCGTGAGGCTTCAATGGCTTCTCCGTCAGGCACGCGGTAAGTTGAATGGCCTCACGCCATAAGCTATAATCAAGAGTGAAGTTTCCTGTTAAGGGGATGATATTGCTAAAGAGCCATACTTGCGGGGAGTTGAGGAAAGAGCACATCGGCAGCAAGGTAACGCTGGCCGGCTGGGTGAACCGTCGCCGCGACCACGGCGGCTTGATTTTTATTGACCTGCGGGATAGGGAGGGAATAACCCAGGTGGTGTTTAATCCGGAAACATCGCCGCAGTGCCATTGCGTGGCCAATGAAATGCGCAGCGAATATGTGGTCAGGGTCGGCGGCGAGGTCGCCCTGCGCCCTCCGGGGACGGAGAACCTCAAGCTGCCCAGCGGTGAGATTGAAGTAATCGCCCATGATGCGGAAATCCTTAATCCATCCAGGACGCCGCCCTTTTATATTTACGAAGATGTTGAAGTAGAGGAAAGCCTGCGCCTGAAGTATCGCTACCTCGACCTGAGGCGGGCCCGGATGAAGGACAACATGATTCTCCGCCATAAGGTGGTGAAGTTCATCCGCGACTTCCTGGATGCCAAGGGGTTTATCGAGGTGGAGACACCTATCCTCATCAAGAGCACTCCGGAGGGAGCGCGCGACTATCTGGTGCCGAGCCGTGTTCATCAGGGCAAGTTCTATGCTTTGCCCCAGTCGCCGCAGCAGCTCAAGCAGCTCCTGATGGTGGCCGGCGTGGAGAAGTATTTCCAGATAGCCAAGTGCTTCCGCGACGAGGACACTCGCGCCGACCGCCAGCCTGAATTTACCCAGCTTGACCTTGAGATGAGCTTCGTTGATTCCGGCGATATACTCAACCTGATGGAGGAGCTGTTCGCCAGCATGGTGGAGACGCTCAAGCCCGCAGCGAGTATGGCCAAGCCTTTTCCGCACATCAGCTATGACGAGGTGATGTCTCGTTATGGCGTTGATAAGCCAGACCTGCGTTTCGGTCTGGAAATACGTGACCTCTCCGATATTGTTGCCGGCTCCGATTTTGCCGTCTTCCGCGATGTCATCGCCGCAGGTGGCAGGGTGAAGGGTATATGCTCGCCTGGCCTAACCAAGCACCAGCTTGATGACTTGAGACAGCTGGCACAGAGGTGTGGCGCCAAGGGCCTGGTAACCATATCGTTGTCTGCGGGGGCGGGCAGCCTGGATGATTTGACGCTTGAGATGGTAAGCTCTGTGGCGGCTAAATTCCTGTCGATAGACATGATAAAAGATATGGCGAAGCGGCTGGAGGCTAAGTTAGGCGATGTGATTCTCATCGTGGCTGGCAAGAAAGAGATGGCCGAAACGGTGCTGGGAGAGCTGCGGCGGAAAATTGGTCAGCTCTGCGGGCTTGCCGACCCCAACACGTTCGCCTTTGCCTTTGTTGAGAATTTTCCGTTGTTGAGCAGGGATGAGGCGGCGAAGCGTTGGGAGTCAATGCATCATCCCTTCACGGCGCCGTGGGACGAGGATATACCCCTGTTGAATACTGCGCCGGAGAAGGCGCACGGCAAGCACTACGACATGGTGCTGAACGGATATGAGATAGGCGGCGGCAGTATCAGGATACACACGGCGGAGGTCCAGAGGACGGTGTTCCGGCTGCTGGGCTATACCGATGAGGAAATTGACGACAGGTTCGGGCACATGCTCGAGGCTTTCGCCTATGGCGCTCCGCCTCACGGGGGCATTGCCCTGGGGATAGACCGCATCGTTATGCTTCTGGCCGGGGAGGAAACGATAAGGGAGGTTATTGCCTTCCCCAAGAACCAGAGCGCCATGGATTTGATGGTCAATGCCCCGGCATCGGTCACCGAGGAGCAGCTTGCCGAATTGCATATAAGGCTGCGGGAAGAATAGGTTGTGGTTGACATAACGGAAGTGGCCGAAAATATATACATGATTGATAATCAGCTGTTCTCCGTGCCGAAGTTTGGCAGCGTTTATCTGGTCAATGAAGATAAGAAGGCGTTGATTGACATAGGGCCGACCACCTCGGTGAATGTAATTCTCAGCGGCATCAGGAGCATCGGGGTCAGCCCTGAGGATATTAACTATATAATCGTCACCCATATTCACCTTGACCATGCCGGCGGAGTCGGCGTCATCATCAAAGAGATGCCCGGGGCGCAGGTGCTTGTCCACCCGCGGGGAGCCAGGCATCTGGCGAACCCGGCCAGGCTAATAGAAAGCGTGAAGTCGGTGCAGGGGGCAGAGATTATGTCCAGATATGGCGAGGTGCTGCCCGTTAGCGAGGGGCGGATAAAATCGGCAAGCGACGGAGATGTGCTCAAGCTGAGCGATGGGCAGTCCCTGCATTTCATTGATGCCCCGGGGCACGCGCCGCATGAGCTGTGCATCTATGAGGATAGGAACAGGGGGATATTCACCGGCGAGGCGGTGGGCATATATATCGCTGGGGATAGCTTTTCCCTGCCCTCCACCCCGCCGCCCAGCTTTGATGCGGAGCAATGCGTCGCTGCGCTGGAGAGGATGAGGAGGCTGAATCCTGACAGGCTTTACTTCGCCCACTTCGGCGCGACTGAGAAGGTGGAAGAGGTCTTTCAACTGGCCATAGATAAGCTGAAAGGCTGGGACGACATGGCGAAAGGGACGGCTAAGGACAATGATTTCGCCCAACTGCAGAAAAAACTGGTAGCCCAGGGGCTGGCGGATGTAGAATCGGTCAGGCAAAAGCCTGCCCTGTATAAGGAGTTGAGCGAGGTTATCGTGCCCCAGAACGCTGCCGGATATATAAAGTATTACCGCGAGAAGATGAACTAGTAAGTGAGGCGACAGTGAAAGTAACCAGAGAGAAGATTGAAAACAGCGAGGCGTTTTTGACCGTGGAGATGGAGCCAGAAGAGATGGCGAAGTCTTTAGAGGCCGCCTATCACCGGCTGGCGCGAAAGGCGAATATCCCCGGCTTTCGCAAGGGAAAAGTGCCGCGGGCGATACTGGAGCGGCATATAGGCAAGGAGAGCCTTCTTGAGGATGCGCTCAACCACATGTTGCCAGAAGCCTATCAAGAGGCCATCAAGGAGCAGGAGATTGAGGCCGCAGCGCCGCCGAATATCGAGATAGTCCACACCGAACCCACTGTGGTATTTAAGGCGGTGGTGCCATTGCCTCCCAAGATAGCGCTCGGCGATTACCGCCAAATCCGGCTGGCGCCTGAGCCGGCCGAGGTCGGCGACGACAAGGTCGGCGCGGTGATGGAGGAGCTTCGCCGCCAGAACTCCGTGTGGGAGCCAGTGGAGCGACCCTCGCAGTTTAATGATTTGATTGTCCTCGACATCGACGGTGTTGTTGGCGAGGAAAAGCTCATCCAGCGTCAGGGGGTTCAGTACCAGGCGATTCAGGGCTCGCCAGCGCCGGTGCCGGGATTTGCCGAGCAGCTGGTTGGGATGAAAAAAGGCGAAGATAAGGAATTCAAGCTAAAGATGCCTGAAAATTACCCCAAGAAAGAATTCGCCGATAAAGAAGCCTCTTTCCGGGTGAAGGTTACCGAGGTTAAGGAAGAGAAGCTGCCCGAGCTTGATGATGAGTTAGCCAAGCGGGTGAGCCCTGACTTTGAAACGCTGGATTCACTGCGAGAGCGG
>CAYWUK010000087.1:0-7169 GCA_964461475.1 uncultured Dehalococcoidaceae bacterium | reverse complement strand
TCCGTAAAGCATTGCAGGGCAGCAAGACGGTCTTCTGGAACGGCCCGGTGGGCATAGAAGAGATAGCCCAATTCGCCGAAGGGACCAGGGCCATGGCCGAGACTTTGGCCGGCCTTGATGCCGCTACTATCATCGGGGGAGGCTCTACTGCCGAGGTGATACACAACATGGGACTGACCGATAAGGTTACCTTTGTCTCCACCGGCGGCGGCGCCTCGCTGGAATTTCTGGGCGGTGCGTTATTACCGGGGATAGCAGCATTGCTGGATAAAAAGACCTAAAGAAATTGGTTCTCAGGGGGCTGAAATGCGCATGCCGATGATTGCCGGCAACTGGAAGATGAATACCACGGTCAGCGAAGCTAAAAAACTGGTGGAGACAATGCGGGCTGACCTTGACAAAGTGGACAACGTGGAGAAGGTAGTCTGTCCACCTTTTATCTCTCTGACAGCGGTAAAAGAGTTAATCAGGGGAAGCTCAATAAAACTGGGGGCGCAGAACGTATTTTATGAGGCAAAGGGCGCCTATACCGGCGAAGTCTCGCCGCCGATGCTCGCCGAGATTTGTGAATATGTCATCATCGGGCATTCGGAACGCAGGCAATACTTCAACGAGACAGGGGAAATAGTCAATAGAAAAATCAAAGCGGCGCGGGAAGCTGGCCTGAAGCCCATCCTGTGTATCGGTGAGAAGCTGGAGGAAAATGAGGCGGGCAGGACGGCAGCAGTCGTAAAGGAGCAACTGGAGTCGTCTCTGGCCGGCATAGATAACATCAATGGCATGGTCATAGCCTATGAGCCGGTCTGGGCGATAGGAACCGGCAGGGCAGCCAGCGGAGGACAGGCGAACGAGACCATCTCCCTCATCAGGCAGAAGCTCTCACAGCTATTTGGCTCTGGCAAAGCGCAGGAAGTGCGCATCCTTTACGGCGGCAGCGTCAACGCAGAAAACGCCGCAGAATTCATGTCGCAGCCGGAGATTGACGGCGCCCTCGTCGGTGGGGCTAGCCTCAAAGCAAGCGAGTTCTTGAGCATAGTGACACAAACCTCAAAGATTAGGGGCCTTTCCTAAAATATGCAACGCCTGGTAGCTATCGTCGGCCCCACTGCCATCGGCAAAAGCCGCCTGGCCATTTATCTAGCCCACAAATTCAATGGCGAAATAGTAAGCGCTGACAGTCGCCAGATATACCGATACATGGACATCGGCACGGCCAAGCCGAGCCCGGAAGAGCTTAGCCTTGTCCCTCACCACCTTATCAGCATAATAAATCCCAACGAGGACTTCAGCCTGGTGCAATACCTGGCATTTGCGAAGCGGGCTATTGCCGATATACAGCAACGCGATAAGCTGCCCTTCCTGGTAGGCGGCAGCGGCCAGTACATATGGGCGCTCCTGGAGGGCTGGAAAACGCCGCCGGTTCCGCCCGATAACGCGTTCAGACAGGATATGGAGCAGATGGCGGCCAACACCGGAAGCGATAAGCTTTACCAGCAGCTGCGGGCTGTGGACCCGGCTGCGGCAGAAAAAATTGACCCGCACAACGTGCGCCGTGTGATACGGGCGCTCGAGGTATATGAGAAAACAAACGTGCCAATCTCCCAGCTTCAGAAAAAGGAGCCTCCTCAATTCGCCGAGCTCGTTATTGGCCTGACCATGGACAGGGAAGGATTGCACCACAGGATTGACCAGCGGGCGGATGAGATGGTGGAAAAGGGGCTGGTATCCGAAGTAACCGGCCTGCTGGATATGGGCTATGATTTCAACCTCACCGCTATGTCCAGCATAGGCTATAAACAAATCGGCATGTTCCTCAGAGGCGAGCTGACACTGCCCACGGCGATAGAACAAATCAAATTTGAGAGCCACCGCTTTGTGAGAAACCAGTACAACTGGTTTCGCGCCGAGGATGGCAGAATACGCTGGTTTGACATACAGAAGCAGCCAGTCTCGCAAATAGAGTCTGCCGTAGGTTCGTTCGTCGGCAAGAGGCCAAATCAGCCATGACAATGACCAGGTTTATCTAACGGATAGCACCTTCTATATGTTAGAATAGACGAGAGCCTATTATTACAGTCGTCAATCTGGAGAGCGAGGTTAGATGAAGTTCACTAAGATGCAGGGCGCAGGAAACGATTTTGTTGTGGTAGAGACCGCCGACGTCGGACGCGATTGGCCATCACTGGCAATAGCGATGTGCCGGCGTCACTATGGCATCGGTGCCGATAGCCTGATACTTATTATGCCTTCAGACAAAGCCGATTTTACCATGCGCACCTTTGATGCCGACGGCTCCGAGGCAGAAATCTGCGGCAACGGCATCAGGTGCCTGGCCAAACACGTCTTTGAAGAAGGTCTAATAGGCAAAGAAACGAACAAAGTTATCGTGGAAACGATGTCCGGCACAAGAGAGATTAAGCTCAATAAGAAGGGCGGCAAAATAGTTGACATCCAGGCAGCCATGGGCAAGCCCATTTTCAAAGCTGAGGATATCCCGGTTAAGCTAGAGCAGGGGAGGGGAACAGTTAACATAAAGTTCATGCCGAGTTATCCGGTCAGCATTGATGGGGTGAACATGCGTCTTAATCTTCTCTCTATGGGAAATCCGCATGCCGTTTATTTTTCGTCGGAGCCGGTGGAAACTTTTCCGCTGCCGCAGATTGGCCCCAAGGTGGAGAACCTGGATATTTTCCCCCACCGCACCAATTATGAGGTTGCCCATGTGCTCAACCGAAAGCAAATAGAGGTTCGTGTCTGGGAGCGCGGGGTGGGGGAGACGCTGGCATGCGGCAGCGGGGCCTGTGCCGTAGCTGTCGCTGCTCAGCTTAACGGTTATGTTGACAAGAAGGTTGACATTAAACTGTTTGGGGGCACGCTAAAGGTGGAATGGGATGGCACCGGGGAGGTATTTCTGAGCGGCCCGGCAGAAAAAGTATTCACTGGCGAATGGCCGGAAGAGGTGCAGAAATGAGATTAGCCAGACGCGTTGAAAAGCTGCCACCATACCTGTTTGTGGAAATCAACAAAAAAATTGCCGAAAAAAAGGCCAGAGGCGAGGAGGTTATCAGCTTTGCCATTGGCGACCCTGACATTCCCACCCCGGCCCATATTGTTAAGAGGTTTTGCGAGGCTGCTAACGATCCGGCAAACCACCGCTACCCGGAGCAAAACGGCATACCCGAGCTGCGCCGGGCTATAGCCAAGTGGTATGAAAAACGTTTTAACGTATCCCTTGACCCTGATGCCGAGGTATTGCCACTCATCGGCTCCAAGGAGGGCATTGCCCATGCTGCCCTCTGTTTTGTCAACCCGGGGGACACGGCACTGGTGACTGACCCTGGCTACCCTGTCTATCCGGTAAGCGTAATGATAGCCAGCGGCAAGCCATACTACATGCCGCTCACCGAGAAGAACAACTTTTTGCCCAACCTGAATGCCATCCCCAGCTTTATTTCACAGAAAGCCAGCCTCCTGTGGATAAACTATCCCAACAATCCCACCGGCGCTGTGGCTGAGCTTGATTTCTTTGACAAAGTCATCGAGTTCGCCAAACAGCATGACATCTGCGTGTGTCATGACGCGCCATACACCGAGGTCGCCTACGACGGCTATAGACCCCCCAGCTTTCTGCAGGCAAACGGGGCCAAGGAAGTGGGCGTAGAGTTCCACTCGCTCTCCAAAAGCTACAACATGACGGGCTGGCGCATAGGCATGGCGGTGGGCAACCCCGTGATGATTGACGCCCTGAAGAGGCTCAAGTCTAACTGGGACTCGGGCATAGCGCAGGCCATCCAGTATGCCGCCGTTGAGGCGCTGACCGCATCCCAGGACTGTATTCAGGAGCATAATGCCATCTACCAGAAGCGCCGCGACCTGATTGTGGAGGTGCTGAACAGGATTGGGCTTAAGGCTAAGCCGCCGAAAGCAAGCCTGTATATATGGGCGAAAGTGCCTGAAGGCTATACTTCCCTGGATTTCACCACCGAGCTTCTGGACCAGGTAAGCGTGGCCGTTACTCCCGGGATAGGCTACGGCAAGAATGGCGAGGGCTACGTGCGCCTGTCCATGACCATCCCGGATGCTGCGCTGGTAAAAGGGCTTTCAAGGCTGTCTGGCTGGCGCAATACAAGGCGCCTCACCAAGAAAAGTTGAGTTGACATAATCAGGAGGAAGGGAAAACACCATCACCAAGACTGGCACGATTATTACCACTCAATCAAGGGCGGAAAAGGCCCTCCTGGTAGCCATAGCTGCCAAGGGCGCCTCAGAGAGAAAATCAAGCGAAGCCTCCGTTGAAGAACTGACCCAGTTGGCCGCCACAGCGGGGGCCAGCATAGCAGGCAGAATCATCCAGCAGCTACCGGCCCCAACCAGAACGCACTACGTAGGCAAGGGTAAGCTTGAAGAGCTTGCCGCGCTGAAGCAGAGCCTCAACTACGATGTTATCATCTTCGACGATGAGCTTTCGCCTTTGCAGCAGCGAAATCTTGAAGAAGCCCTCCAGGTAAAGATAATCGACCGCGCGGCATTGATACTGGATATCTTCGCTAAACGCGCCAGGACCCACGAAGGCCGCCTGCAGGTAGAGCTGGCCCAGCACCAGTACATCCTCCCACGCCTCGCCGGGCAGTGGAGCCACCTGGAAAGGCTCGGCGGCGGCATCGGCACCAGAGGCCCCGGCGAATCACAGATTGAGACTGACCGCCGCCTCATCCGCCAGAAGATACAGCGCCTTGAAAAGCAGATAGAAGAGGTAAGAAAACACCGCGCTCTGTACCGGCAGAGGCGAAAGAAGGCCGGCATTCCCATAGTGTCCCTGGTAGGATATACCAACGCCGGCAAGAGCACACTGATGAACGCACTCTGCCGCAGCGATGTATTCACTGAGGACAAACTCTTCGCCACCCTTGACCCCACAACCCGGCAGCTGGTTCTACCTGACCACAGCGAAGTGCTGGTTAGCGACACGGTAGGCTTCATCCGCAAGCTGCCGCCGACCATCATCAGCGCCTTCCGCGCCACGCTTGAAGAGCTTTCAGAGGCGAGCCTGCTCCTTCACGTGGTCGACCTGTCTTCGCCGAGCGCCGTGAAACAGTGCCGGACGGTGGAAGAAATCCTTACCGATTTGGGGCTTTCCGGCAAGCCGAGGGTCACGGCGCTTAACAAAATCGACCTGCTGCTCGGCGAAGATAGAGACTGGGATGAAGCTTCCGCATTGAGCCATCTGTCCGGGTCCTCCGCCGATGAGGACAGCGTTCTTATATCAGCTCAGAAAAAATGGGGACTTGGCAAACTCCTCGAACTGATTGCCCGCAAGATAAACGCCAGCTAAAAACTTTACATAAATTTATGGGGTAAGCGAAAATATGCAAATAGGCCTTGTTATATCCATCATAGCGGCGGTTATTTTCGCCCTGGCCCATGTGCTGGTCAAGAAGGGCGTGGCTGATCTGGGGGAGGCATTTACCTCCGTCGCTGTGAATGCCTTTGGCGGGGCGATACTCTTTGCGGCGGCGCTGCTATACGCCGGGGAATGGGACAAAGTATGGGCGCTCTCCTGGCATGGCTGGCTCATGCTCGGCGCAGGTGGCATCATGCATTTCGTCGCGGGCAGGCTTTTAGTGTTCAAGTCCATCAGGCTTATCGGGGCAAATAAGTCCGGAGCCATTAGCGGCACGGCCCTCGTTTATGCGGTTATCCTGGGAGTAATAGTCCTCCAGGAGAGTTTCACCGCTTACCTCGGCATAGGGGCTGCCTGCATAGCACTGGGCACCATAATGGTCAGCGTGAGCAAGGAAGAAAGCACTTCCAAATTACATGGCAAAGGGGTGCTGGCGGCACTACTTGGTTCCATATTCTGGGGCTCATCCGGTATTTTGATTAAGCCCGTAATTGAAGAGATGGGTTCGGCGCTGGCAGCTACTTTCGTCTCTTACCTTGTCGCCGCTCTGGCTATAGCCGCTATGCTCATCGGCAGAGAACAACGGGCGCAGCTAGCCAGGCTGCCGCGCTACCCGCTGGTATACTTTGGCATAAGCGCCGCATTCTTTTCGCTCGGACAATACCTGCGCTACCTGGCTTTTGATTATAGCCCGGTCAGCGTGGTAACCCCCCTCATGGCAACTTACGCCCTCTTTACCTTTTTCTTCTCTTTCTTCATCAACCGCAAAATCGAGGTTTTCACCTGGAAGGTTTTCGTCGGGCTGGTGGCGACGGTGGGCGGGGCATTTTTGCTCTTCCTGTGACGTGATTACACGCACGGTTTCAAATATGAGACCCTGTAATCAAAATCTGGGCCCCTTAAATACATTTTGAATGGTATTGTATTATCAACTAAGCCTGCCGGATTAATTGACCCTCCATTTTCCCTTCTTTTTTATGATGTGCCGGGATTAAATCCCCCTCAATCTCCCTTTACGAAAGGGAGAGGTCAGTTTTCCCCCTTTGCAAAAGGGGGACTAAAGGGGGATTTTCTTGCAGGTGATGGGTTAACATAATAAGGCAGGGGTAATTGTGGTATAATGGGGATATGGTAATTAATTTAAACGTATTAACGAATGAATGGACTATTGCGGGTGTAATTATTAGCGGCTTTGTTGCAGTTGGAACAATTTCACTTGCTATCATGACTTGGAAATCTAATCGCACACTCAGAATGCAATACAGAAATAGGCAATTAGATGAGGTTATAGCATGGGCTAATGAGGTCAAGGAGTGGGATATAGACACCAGCTATGAAGCAAAGAAAGAACTAAAGGAAGCTGATAATCCATTACTGGTAATTCTTATGCAACTCTCTAGGTTATCAGATGGTTTTGATGGGTTAAAAAAGAGGGGACAACTAATAATACGTCCGCTAGTTCTAACATATAAGGTAAAATCCCTGATTAATTCCTTAGATAAAGTATTGGAAGATTTACAGGAGCACATGGAGTTACTTGGGTTACAAGAAATAGCAATTATGAAGACCATAACAAGTAAAAGCCAGACTTTATCAAATGAATTTAATTTAGCAGAAGGTCAAGTTGTAGAACACAAAAAAATATTAAATAACAATGCCCTAAAAGTTATAGAGGAAACATCGCAAATAAAGACCAAAGATTAGAGTCAAAATATCTATCACAAGCCCCATTTATTATGTTAACTATTTTATCAGCTATATTATGGGG
>CAYWUK010000086.1:0-7363 GCA_964461475.1 uncultured Dehalococcoidaceae bacterium | reverse complement strand
TCATTAATCAGCGTCAGCTTCCTCCTGCCGCCTTTGCCGACGGCTTCGGTTACCACCATGCCGGCATCTTTAAGCTCCTTCAATGCGGCCTCAAATGCGTACTTGATGAAGCCCTCTCTCCTCATCTTCATGCTTAACTGGCGCTTCTCCATGGCCCCGTTGGAAAGCTCGGCGAGTATATAGACCCTCGCCTCCCGCACCCTGACCGTCATTATTGACTTCAAAGTCTCAAGCAAAGAGCGGAAGGAATACACCTTGCGGTCATCCTGCCGCGATATAACCACGCTTTCCATGCCGTTTATGTACCTTATGCCCTCAAGGCTGCACAGGTAATCACACACCGTGCATTGCTCATACCAGCCATAATCATCCTGGTCAAGCCAGACATCACCCTTGCACTTCGGACAACTCTTCTCCCTGAAGACCATCACTCCATCCCCCAAATCTTATATTCATAATATCTGGGCTAAGGGCCTAGCAATATGTAGATTTTACCACTATTATCTCATGTTGAAAAGATGCAAAGAAGAGATTTCACCCGGCGAAACGAAAATTTGTTAAGCAAAGACAAAAGGAGTATAATTTTGCCTGAATATATATTGCAGCACAGAGACGGCCTCCGCTCCAGAACCTTACAGGATGTGATTCACAAAATATTGCAGAGCGGGTAGAGCAGCGGCTCTAGTACAACCTGGAAACAGGCATATTATAAATAATAAAGCTAAAGGAGCGAATGATTATGTCTGACATTGTTCCTCAAGAATTAAAACCGCCCTACCGCGTCCTCCTCGGCCCGGGCCCGAGCAATATCCACCCCCGCGTCCAGCAGGCAATGCTGGCGCCCCTGGTAGGGCATCTGGACCCATACTTCCTCAGCATCATGGAAGATACCATGAGCCTGCTGCGCACCGTCTTCCGCACCAGGAATACCCTCACCTTCCCCATCTCCGGCACGGGGTCGGCGGGGATGGACGCCAGCTTCTGCAACTTCCTTGAGCCAGGAGACGTCGCCGTCGTCGGTGTCAATGGGGTTTTCGGGGAACGCATGGTGGATACCGCCCAGAGGTGCGGCGCCCAAGTGGTGCAGGTGCCGGCGGAGTGGGGTAGCATCATCGAGCCCGAAGCCATTGAAAAGACACTGAAATCACAGAAGAAGGTAAAACTCCTGGCGCTGGTGCATGCCGAGACCTCCACCGGCGCCCACCAGCCCCTGGCCGAGGCCTCTAAACTTGCGAAAGAATTTGACTCCATGTTCCTGGTGGACACGGTCACCTCCCTGGGCGGACACGAAGTGGCCATTGACGACTGGGGCATAGACATCTGTTACAGCGGCTCGCAGAAGTGCCTGAGCTGTCCCCCAGGCCTCTCTCCCTTCACCGCAAACGAAAAAGCCATGGCCGTATTGAAGTCGCGCACCAGGAAAGTGCAGAGCTGGTATCTGGACCTATCCATGCTCTCCTCATACTGGTCTGCGAGCAGGTTTTATCACCACACCGCGCCCGTACTCATGATTTATGCCCTTCACGAAGCCCTGGCCGTAATCGTTGAAGAAGGGCTTGAGGCCGGCATCCGACGACATCAGAGGCACGGCGATGCGCTCAAGGCCGGGCTTGAAGCCATGGGGCTTAAGCTGCACGCCCAGCAGGGACACCGCCTGAGCATGCTGACGTCGGTGCGCATCCCCCAGGGTATAGATGACGCTAAGATAAGGAAAGGGCTTCTCAACGAGTTCGGCATAGAGATTGGCGGAGGCCTGGGGCCATTGAAGGGACAGATATGGCGCATTGGACTCATGGGATATTCCTCCAGCGAGGAAAATGTTTTAATGGTGCTGTCTGCCCTGGAAAAGCTGCTGAGCCGGGAGGGCTACAAAACCGAGGCTGGAGCCGGCGTGGCAGCAGCTATCCAGTCCTTGCAAGGATAAGACAGCCCAGAGTCTGGCTGTAAATATATGCGGAAAGATTAAAAAGGCGCAGGGAGCGAGAAAGGAAGCAAAGAGATGCAAGCATACTGTATGAAATGCCGGGCCAAGCGGGAAATGAAGGACGCCAAGGCTATCACCATGAAAAACGGCAGGCAGGCGACCCAGGGCACATGCCCTGCATGTGGCTCAAAGATGTTCAAAATAGGGAAGAGTTGAGCCATACTATTCAAGGCTTCCACCTCTAGACAGGTTCGTAATTTTGTTATATAATACATGATATGTATTTCATGCATTAAATATAGCAAATCGACGCAATCTGAAAGAATAAGAATTAAACCCGCAGGGATAAGCTTATAGAAAAGGAGGTAGCATCTTACATGGGACACAAGAGTCCAGCGAGAGTTGGCGTTGGGGTCTCGGCCAAACCAGGCCAGACCAAACCAGTTGAGCCAAAGAAGAAATAATACAGTCCGAACATTAGGGGAATCATAAAGATGTTTTAAGATTCCCCTAATTTTTTATAAATCATGGACAATTTAAATCAACCGCAAGACCTTCCCGAGACAAATTCAATGGAATGTCTCCGCTGCGGCGTCTGTTGCAGCAAGCATCAGGCGCTCGTCGGCCCGCAAGAGGCGCAAAGAATCGCCGCTTACCTAAATATTACGCCGGATGAATGGCAGAAAACATACTCTGAGCCAAAGTGGCATAGCGATAATAACTATTTAATACGCCATGATGATGGCGCCTGCATCTTCCTCAAGTTTGCCGATGATATCAGCTACTGCGCCATTCAAAAGGTAAAACCGCAATGCTGCATTGACTGGATGCCGGGTGCCGATAAAAAGGAATGCCTTGAAGGCCTGGGCAAACGGCGCACTGACGCTGCTTACAGCGATACAACCTCGTAACTGAGCATGGCCTCAATTGACTTTGCCATGGACGTTTGCTTACCAACCACCAGCTTGTCCATCAGGTCGAAATATTCCAGGCACGTGGTGCAGGCTAAAATCTCTACCCCCTTCCCCTCCAGCCTTTTTATATGCTCCAACACCTGCGAGTCCTCGCACACCAGGCGGACTCCGGCATTCCAAAATATCATGCTCCTTGGTTTATCCTCGCTCTCGCCCAGCAGCCTCAAGAAATTTGCCATGAGCATCGCCCCGAGCGAGTCATCGCCCCGCCCCAGGCCCTGAGATTGCACAAGCAGCACCTTTGATTTCATTTAATTCCTCCAAGATATACTAACTCACGCACAGCCAGAATTAAGCTTACCTATAAGCTCGCCCGCCGGCGTCTAAATATTTATGGCGAGCCCCTTTATATTAGTATATCGGCCCAGGGAAATGCTACTGTTCTCCGGCGGCTGGGACAAGGCGCAGGGGCATACTTTCATGCTCAATGTAGATATATTTGAGGACTGGATGCTTTGGATTAAGCAATAAACTACAGAAGAATGTGCAAATTCCAAAAAACAATGAATGTGTAAGCTGTCAGGAATACCGAGCTGAAGAAAAGCGAAAGCTTTGCGTGTCGTTTATATAAGCTCCACAAACAAATTGTGGCCAGAAGCCCTCCTGATATCTTCAAGGACAACAGCTTGTCCTCGCATACCCAGTAAGATAGAAACGGGTTGCCTTCATAGGCAAAGCCATTATCAACAAGGAACATGGTGATAATGCCGTCAGCGACGACGGCAGCAAATAGCGCACCCAGCAATATCCTTATAGGATAACTACCAGCAAAATAATTCTTCAGCATCTTTGTAAGTGAAGACATAAGGACGAAAACTATGTGAACATCCCTATGCCATCTATTAAATATTATTTGGCTATAACCGGAACAGGGTATTACCCTTGACTTTAGTACTGGGTTTACCCTAGCTGTTAAAGTTTGCGCAAAAACTAGCGGCAGGGGCCGGACTTGAACCGCCCTACCCCATCGAAGATTTGATATACCTGCCGGTAATCCTGCGATACACTATCTCAATAATAAATGCCATGCCTATCATAGCGGCAAGTATGCCCAGTTCCCATGGTGATGTCACAGCTCGTTCACCTATAAGTATCGCCAGAGCCAGAAAGCAGAGCAAGGCGCCGATTATAGAAAGCCATCTCTTAGATTCAGTGACAGAGGACAAACGGGCATTTGAGAGATTCACCGCGGCAAAAATGATTAAAAATCCAGAGCTTCCCATTATCGAAATGCTTGTCAGGTCAAAAAGGTTGGCTATTAAGAGCGTTAGAACAGAAGTGATTAACAGACCCTCAATTGGCCTTTTCCAGACCATATGGTCCAGCTGTTTCGGCAGTTCCCCATCCTTGGCAATAATATAGCTTACCCGAGCTGTCCCATAAAACGTAGCATTTATTGCGGACCCTGTTGATAACAGTGCTGCGATGGAAATCAGGATAAAGCCAAGGCTACCTAAGAACGGCCTAGCCGCTTCGGCAAGGGCATAATCTTTGGCCGATACCAGCTTATCTACGGGCAGATTCCCAATGGTTACGATTGAGATTAGTATATATAGCAGAATAACGAATCCTACAGCAGAAAAGTAAGCCCGGGGCAGGATTCTGCGGGGATTATTCACGTTTCCAGCAGTATTGGCTATAAGCTCAAAACCCTCGTAAGCAAGAAAGATAATCATTCCTCCAGCGATAAGCTGGAAGGGATTGCTCCACAAGGATGGCATGAGATAATCGGATTTTACGCTCCAAATCCCGACGCACAGAAATACGAGCAGAATAGTTATCTTCAGCCCAACGATGTAGTCTTCCGCTTTGCCTACCGCTTTAGCGCCTATAATATTTAATACGGTAAAAAGGATAACCGCCGCACAGATTAAGATATGCCTTCCAATGGGCTGCAAAGCTTGAGGAAAGAAGCTAGCTCCATAGCTGCCGAAGGCAAAGGCATAGAGCGAAAGCATGACGATATAGCTTAGCCATAAAAGGATATTAAGACCCCCGGTTAATATTCCTGGCCCGAAAGCCTGGTTGAGGAATTCAACTGTGCCACCCCTTGACGGGTACGCAACAGATAAACGAGCGTAAGAATATGCGGTGACCAGGGCAATGAGACCAGCGAGAGCAAAAGCGATAGGCGTGCCGCCGTGTGCCAATTCAACCGCCAGGCCCAGCACTGCAAAAATACCGCCGCCCACCATGCCCCCAATTCCAATTGACACTGCGGACCAGTAGCCAAGCGACTCTTTTCTAATAGGCGTTACCTTCAAGAGGCTAACCTCCTTGAACCAGCATAACTATCGGGAAGTAATCGCGACGCCAGACTACATACCAGATATTACAACGACAAAAGCAGGCTAAGCAAACTTTTAAGCAGAGTCTTACAGTCAAACTTTCCCGCTTGACAAGAAAAACCACGGAGAATACAATTTGAACCGTACGGTAATGTGCTTCATAGTCACCCCACATGCCACCCGCAAACTTTAATGCACCAAGACAAATCCTCAGAATAAATGGCAGCGCATATAAATGTAAAGGAGAAGAAAATGGCAGAAGGGCGAAAAGTAATAGAGACTGATGTGTTAATAGTAGGAAGCGAAGGGGCAGGCTCTAGAGCTGCCATCGAGGTAGCCAAGAAGGGGTTGAGAGTGATAGTAGCCACCAAGGGCGTGTTCACCAAGTGCGGCGCAACCCTGACGGCAGACATGGATATAGACTGTCCCAGCAAAGAGTTGAAGGAAGTGTTCGGCGGCCCCGGCGATGTGGCGGATACGGCGGAGAACTTCGCCCAGGACATGTTTGAGGAAGGCAAGTACATGAACAGCGAGGAGGTAGTGCTCGCCCACTGCGCCAACGCGGCCAAGTACGTGATAGAGCTCGTCAATTGGGGCATGAAGATAAGCGGCTTCTCGCAGGCACCCGGCCACCGCCACCCGAGGGGCATCATCTCCACCGGCCGTTCCATGATGGAAGCCCTCAAGAAGGGCAGCCGGCCGCAAAAGATAGACTGGTACCAGCACGTCATGATTACCGATGTCCTCACCAAAGACGGCAGGGCCGTGGGCGGAGTAGGCATCAACATAAGGACCGGGGAGTTTCTCGTCATCAAGGCCAAGGCGGTTATTCTGGGCACCGGCGGCGCCATGCGGCTGTACCCGATAACCACTGCGCCCGAAGAGCTTACCGGAGACGGATTCCACATGGCCTTCCAGGCTGGCGCCGAGATGGTGGACATGGAGTTCCCCATGTTCCTGCCCTGCTGCTTATACTGGCCGCCCTCAGCGCTGGGGGCAGATTTTCCCTATACTTTTTTCCACAGAGTGAATGGCTGGTGGCTGAACCGCTTCGGCGTGAGATTCATTGAGAAATGGGACCCGCTGCGCATGGAGCAGACCACACGCGATATTGCCTCAGTCGCCATGGCGATGGAAGTCAGGGAAGGCAGGGGCGGCCCCCACAGCGGCGTCTTCGCTTCAGCAAAACACGAGCCTAAAGAGATTCTGGACTTCATGACCGAAAAGATCCCATTCCTGCACAACTATACCTATGGCGGCTTCAACCTGGTTGAGTTCGGCATGGACCCGAGGGAGGTTGCCTACGAAGTGGGGCCGGCGTCTCATTACTGGAATGGCGGCATCAAGGTCAACGGGAAGGGTGAAACCTGCGTGCCCGGGCTATACGCGGCCGGCGAGGCGCAGGGAGGCACAATGGGGGCCAACAGGCTCTCGGGCAATGCCGTAACTGAATGCCTGGTATTCGGCGCGCTTTCGGGCGCAGCCGCCGGCGACTATGCCCTGTCCGCCCCACCCCCGCAGATAGACGAGGACCAGGTTACGCAGTATTACGACCGCATCCATGCCCCTCTCAAGCGGAAGGACGGCGTTGACGTATACCAGATGCGCAAAAAGATGCAGGAAGTATCCTTCCAGTACATAGGCCCGCTTAAAGAAGAAAAGGGGCTGAAGGCCTGCCTCACTGAAGTGGACAAACTGAAGAAAGAATCGCTGCCGAACATGGTGGTCAGAAACAAGAGCAAGATATACAATCGCGAATGGCTTACCGCGCTGGAGAACACGCCCCTCATGTTGACGATGGAGATCATAACGCGCGCTTCCATGGAGAGGAAAGAAAGCCGCGGCGCCATGTACCGGCTGGACTACCGGGAAACAGACAATAAGGAATGGCTGAAGAACATAATAGTCACCAATAAAGGCGGCAAAGTGAGCCTTGAGGCGAAGCCTGTAGTAACTAAGCTGATAAAGCTGCCCGCCCGGGAGAAGATACCTTACATGGTTCCATCCTAGAAAGTGGACAAGAGAGTCTAAAGTGTTATGAAGTCCGCTGGTCGGCGATAAATAAGTCTAAAGCGAAACATATCCCTGGAGCTATCTCGAAGTAGTGCCAGGGATATGTTTTGGCGATGTTCCCCTTGAAACACGGAACTTTTTGTGCTACGCTTTATATTATAACA
>CAYWUK010000085.1:0-7377 GCA_964461475.1 uncultured Dehalococcoidaceae bacterium | reverse complement strand
GTATAGCCCAACACCGCCACCGTGTAAATCATCCCTTTACAAATGCGGCGCCAATCCTGTATTCTAGCTTATACAATGGCGAATAAAGCTAGAGCGTACAGAGCACCACGCGGGACGGCGGATATACTGCCGGAGGAGCAACCATACTGGCGCCAAATCGAGCAAAAAGCCGGCGAAATCTGCCAGCTTTACGGCTATGAGCGCATTGATTCTCCAACTTTTGAAGAGACAGGGCTTTTCGTCCGCAGCGTCGGCGAAGGGACAGATATAGTTGAGAAGGAAATGTATACCTTTGCCGACAAACGGGGCAACAGCGTCACGCTGCGGCCCGAGGGCACCGCCCCCGTGTGCCGGGCCTACCTGGAACACGGCCTCTACAACCTGCCGCAGCCGGTAAAGCTGTTTTACTTCACCTCCATCTACCGCCATGAGAGGCCGCAGGCGGGGAGGCTGCGCCAGCACCACCAGTTCGGCTGCGAAGCCATCGGGGACGAGGACCCGGCCCTGGATGCCGAGGTCATTGACATCGCCTGGCAGTTCTTCCGCTCGCTGAACCTGCGCCACCTGTCGCTGCAGCTCAACAGCATCGGCTGCAAGAAGTGCCGCCCGGCCTACATAGCGGCCCTGAAGGATTACTATACAGGACACGCCGGAGAGTTATGCCCGGACTGCGAGTCCCGGCTGGCGCGGAACCCCCTCCGCCTGCTCGACTGCAAAGAGCCCTCCTGCCAGCGCCTGGCCGAAGGCGCCCCCAGGAGCGCGGAGCATCTCTGCCCCGAATGCGATGCCCACTTCAACCAGCTCAGGGGATACCTCGGCCTGCTCGAAATCCCCTTCAACATAAATCACCGCCTGGTGCGCGGGCTGGACTACTATACCAGGACGGTGTTTGAGATACAGCCCGAGGCGGGCGGGGCGCAAAGCACCATGGGGGGCGGGGGCAGATATGACGACCTCATCGAAGAACTGGGCGGCAGGCACACGCCGGCCATTGGCTTCGGCATAGGCATAGAACGCGCTATATTAAATCTGAAGAAACAGGGCACCCCCACACCCACCCTGCCCAAACCACGGGTATTCATCGCCCACCTCGGCAAAGAGGCAAAAAACGTGGCGCTCAAGCTGGCATCCCGTTTAAGAGGTGCTGGCATTGGCGCCGTGATGGCCATGGGCGAAAAAAGCCTGAAAGCCCAGCTTCGCCAGGCCAACTCCCTCGGCGCCCGCGACGCGGTCATCATCGGCGAAGATGAGGTAAAGGCCAACAGCGCCATACTGCGGGATATGACCGGTGCCCGGCAGAAGGCCGTGCCCCAAAGCGAACTGCTAAAACTTATAAGAGATAAAGAAAACAAGCCGTGAGCGATGTCCCCCGGCGCCAGCCGGTGCATTACAGGTCAACTTATATGAATTTTAATAAATTTATGTAAATTTACAGCCTAAAGGTATTGACAAACCCGCTTTTTATGTTAGACTGATATTAGTTAAATTGGTGTTAGTGTGTTTAGAAGGAGGTGATGCGATGAAAATAACCCGCAAGGGGAGTTGGAGTTATGAAACTCAAATATAGCTACGAAGTGTATGTATCTCCGCAGAGAAAAGCGCGGAGAACTCCGCATTTTTGTGGAGATATGTAAATACCAAAAATCTTAGGAGGAAAACAAAGGTCGATGAAAAAAAGAATATCTAAAATATGGGGCATAGGTCTGGTTCTGGTTCTGTTGACCACCATGTTGATCGCTGCCGCCCCAGCCTCCGCAGGCACGCTGTCCTGGAGCGCGGATACCAGCACCCCCTCCACCACCAGCTTTAAACTGGTCCCAACCTCCGGCCTCAGCATTGTGGACTTCGCGGTAGGCGGCGACGACCAGACAATCTATGCCGTGACCGGCACGGTCAGCGCCACCGACAACGGGACCTACAAGTCCACCGATGGCGGCGCGAGCTGGGTGGGACAGACATCGCTCACCGCTGACCTCACCTCATCGCACAACCTTGTCGCAGTTGCCCCTGACGACCCGGACATAGTGGTCGTATTTGGCGCCACTAACAACCTGACCGGCTACGTTTCCATCGACGGCGGCTCCAACTGGAGCAGCGTGGGCACCGTACAAGGCCTGGCGTCCGGCCACATTGCAACCAACATCTACGATGTGGCCATCTCGGCGGACAGCAGCGGCACCCACTACGTCGCAGTTGCCGGCAAAAGCGATACTACCGACGAGGGCGATGTATGGTACTTCAACCTGGGCGCGGCCGCACCGGCATGGCGGAGCGCTGGATACGACTTCACCACAGTCCTTGGCTCAACCACGATAGACGCCTTCAGGACGGTGGAGTTCTCGCCTAACTTCGCCTCGGACCAGGTGGCGGTTGCCATTTCAGAGGAAGATGGCGCTACCACCGCGGACGGCCTCTTCAAGCTCCACATGATGAGCTTCAACCAGAAGGCCTGGGACAGCAACGCTGGTTTCGGCTCGAGCTACCCGGTGACGGTGGACAGCACCGCCAATGTAACGTCTTCTCTTACCGAAGCAAGCGTATCCCTTGACCCGAACTACCTGGGCGGGGATGACTCCAGCCGCACCCTCTTCGTCGGTCTCACTATAAGCGGAGACTCGAGCAACGCCGGCGGCATCTATCGCCTCAAGGATACATCCGAGTTCGACATAAAGACCAATACCGCGATAAAGAGCGTGGCATGGGACGGCACCAACCTGGTGGCGGGCGCCGACGCTGAAGCCAACGTTTACCGCTGTGCGGACGCGCTGGCATCATCGCCAACAACCTATTCCGCCCGCTCATACAAGAAGCCCGGCGGGACTGCTAACACCATAGTTGCCTGGATGGGCAGCGACGTGGTCGCAGCCGCCACGGGCGACGAGAGCGACTTCGCCAAGTCCGGCGACCTGGGCAGGAGCTTCAACGGCCTCAGCATGATTGACACCACCATATCAGATATGGACGATGTCTTCGTCAACGCTGATGGCAGCAGGACCTACCTGGCAACTAACGACACCGCCGATGAGAGCCTGTGGAACAAGAACGGCTCAACCTGGGAGCGCGTCTTCTGGGTTGACGGTGAGACAGACTTCATCGTGCGCGCGGCTCCGGGCAACAGCGATGTTGTTTACCTGGCCCGGCCCGGCTCCACCAAGGTCATCTACTACGCCTCCGATGGCGGACAGGAAAAGTGGACCAAGCGCGCCAGCAAATACAACATCCAGGACGTCGCCGTCGAAAGCGATGACGTCGTCTACGTTGCAGTGCGCGATGCCGCCACTGTAAGCAAGTCCACCAATGCCGGCTTCACCTGGGGCACCTCCAAGGCCACCAATCTCTATGGCGGCAATATCTTCAGGTTGGTCAGCATCGGCGAGGACCTGCTCGTTGCCGGCAGCACCCAGGGCTACGTCTCTTACTCCTCTGACGGCAACAGCTCCTGGACCAAGATAGCCAAGCAGCTCACCCCAACGGGGAATACTCAGGTGACCGCCAGCGGCCTGGCAGATGGCGACTACATCTACGCCGCCACCTCCGGCACCGCAAGCACCCAAGTAGAACGCTGGCAGATTGGCACCAGCGCCGCCTGGACTGACACGGAAGCGCCGATAACCTCCGGCCACGGAGTCACCGGCCTGATGCTG
Organism: uncultured Dehalococcoidaceae bacterium; assembly: GCA_964461475.1. Lineage (GTDB taxonomy): Bacteria > Chloroflexota > Dehalococcoidia > Dehalococcoidales > RBG-16-60-22 > CAYWUK01. The sequence goes on along the minus strand of CAYWUK010000085.1, from coordinate 3,733 downwards.
TGGGATGGCATCCTGTACGGCGTAACCGATAACGGCAGCACCACCCAGCTAATCAGGACGCTTGGGCCATCGGGTGCCTCGGTCTACTGGAGCAGCGTGGCCTCCGCAGAGGGCGTATCTTTCTCTGCATCACCTTCAGCGCTGACCATCGGCGCCGGCAGCAACAAGCTGTGGGCAGTTGACGATTCCGGCACCAACCAGCTGTACTACTTCACCGATACCCTGGCCACCGCTGCGCCGACCCTGGTTTCCCCGGGCAATGGCTACCAGAACCCGGTGAACTCGGTAACCGGCCGCTCGGTTGACATGGCATTCAGCTGGTCCAAACCTTCGGACTACGTAACTGACTACGAGCTAGCCATTTACACCGATGCAGGTACCACCGCCCGCATCCAGCGGCACTACGAGAACAGCACCTCCTCAACTCCTGTGGTGATAATGGGCCCGTATCAGTCCAGCACTCAGCAGGTTGAGTTCGCCCCTGGCAACACCTACTACTGGAAAGTCAGGGTGAAGAGCGATGGGCCTATTTACAGCCCGTGGTCCGAGGTGCGCAGCTTCAGCGTTGAACCCGGAACGGCAGCGGTAGTTGAGGTACTGGCACCGGCCAACGGCGCTAGCATCAAGAGCACCCAGCCGTCCTTCTCCTGGAGCCCGACCGGCGGAGCTTCGCAATACGAGTTCAAGCTGGCCGACAATGTCGCCCTGGCCAATGCCATTGTCGACATCAAGGTCCAGACCACCGGCTATGCTCTGATCACTAGGGAGCTGGAGAAAGGCAAGACCTACTACTGGGCAGTCAAACCAATAGCCCCAGTTGAAGGTCCATGGTCGGCTATCGCTAACTTCACGGTGGCTGAGGAAGAGGTCACTACACCTCCTCCACCGCCAGTGGAGATTACGCAGACACCGCCACCAGTAATCAACATACCGGCACCACCGCCCGCGCAACAGATTGTAATACCGCCGGCACCACAACCGCCAGCGCCGATTACACCCGCCTACATCTGGGCGATAATCATCATCGGCGCAGTCCTGGTGATTGCGGTGATAGTCCTCATAGTCAGGACGAGACGGACAGTCTAACCCTGGTTTGACGGGCATCACGACCAATACTCCGGAGAGCCCCCCGAAATTCGGGGGGCTCTCTTTTTATCCCCAGTGCCTCATCCTGGGAAAATGATCATGAAGTATTGACTTAGACGGCCGCAGGGAGTAAAATTCGCCACGTGGCTAAAACAACTTCCAGCAAAGGTCTAAGCAACATATCACTCGCTGTTGCCACAGCGCTGACCCTAGCATTGACGTCTTTCATCTTAAGCGCCAGCGCAAGCCAGGCTGCCGCCTCTACGGATGTAGCCAAATGGTCAAGAGTCAGCATCCCCACACAGGGCGAAGCGGGCAACTGGGCCCTGGCCGACGGCTCAAACATCAAGCACCCCACCGTGGCTGCTGACGGCACCCTCTACGCTTATGGAGAAGGGCTAAGCTATACCATGTATAAATCCACTGACGGCGGCCATGGCTGGTCACGCATCGGCAACGTCCAGCATAATATAGTTGATATAACCACCTCCCCCTACGATGGCAATCGGGTCTATTATGCCACATCGTCTGCCGTTTACCGCTCCACGGACGGCGGCAAGACCTTTCAATCACTGCCACCGAACCCCGGGGGCGCCGGCAGCAACAACATAGAAATAACCTCGATTGATGCCGCCTGGTTTGAAAGCAACATTATCATCGTCGGCACGAAAGACGCCGATAGCGGACAATTCGGCGGCGTTTACACTTTGGACGAAGGACAGGCCATCCCCCGCTGGACCGATACCGGCATAGGCAACTACGACGTCTATGCGATAGCGGCGTCCCCAAGTTTCAGCGCCGACCGCCAGCTAACAGCGGTGGCAACCGACGAGTCCGATACATATATTATCGCCAGGTTCGGCGATAATGGATGGGGCGCGGCTATGGGCAACGCCAGATTGAATAAAGATAACTCGGCGACTGCCGACTCTGTAATCGTGGCAGATTCAGCAAGCATCGCTTTCCCCGGCGATTACAGCGCCGATGTGGCATCCGGGGGATACGTCCAGTTTATCGCCATTGATAGCGGCAGCGGAAATGGCGATGTCTATAAAATCAGCGGTGCCGCAGCGCCAGGAGGTTCGCTGGCAACCGACCTTAATGTCAACTCTGCCTATGGCACTGATAACATTGATATCACCGGACTGGCAGCCAGCGGCGAGGCTGACTCCGCCAATATTCTGGCCGGGGCAGCCGACAGCGCACAGACATACTTCAGCAGCGACGGCGGCAAAAGCTGGACGAAGAGCCACAAAGAGCCGACCGGTGGCTCAGAAACTTATGTACTTCTTATGGGCGGCGGTAAAGCATACGCCGCCACCAGCGGCGATGACAGCGCTCTCTCCGCAAGCCAGGACAGCGCCGACACCTGGAACCAGATCGGCCTGATTGATAACGACCTAAGCACCATAGTTGACCTGGCGCCTTCGCCCTCCTACAGCCAGGATGGCACGCTTTTCATGCTCACCTTCGGCAGCGGGCACAGCCTCTGGCGCAGCTCAGATGGTGGCACCACCTGGGAAAGGGTCCTCTCCAGCAACCTGGCCGGGGTAGATAGCATAGCGCTGGCCGAGCTTTCTCCTCAATACGGCAGCGGCAGCCAGGTGGTGTTCCTCGTCGGCGCCAGCGATGGCAGAACCGTAGTATGGAAGTCAAGCAACAATGGACAGAGCTTCATACGCCACTTCGCCCTTGACCCCGATAGCGGCGATTCACTCTCTATAGATACCTGGGCAGTGGCCGACGACAACACCCTGTTCGTCGGCGGCTATGACGGCAGCAATGCCAAGGTATATCGCTCCACCAACGGCGGCTTTACTTACTCCACCCCGGCCCTGGCCGGCAGCCAGCAGCTACAATCAATGGCTCTGTCGCCCGCCTATGAACAGGATGAAACCATCCTGGCAGGAAACGCCAACGGCTGGGTCTATTGGTCAGACGATAATGGCTTCTCGTTCATGCCCCTCCCCCCTGATTCCTCCTCGGCACCGATGACCGACGCAATAACCGTCGCCTTTGATGCCGGGTTCAGCAGCAACAACACCGTTTACGCCGCCAGCGATACAGCAAACAAGGGGGTGTACCGTTTCATCATCGGCAGCAGCACCGTATGGGAAAGCATAGACGGCACCCTGCCAAGCGGCGGCAAAATCAGCCAGGTGGCGGATGCGGCCGATGGCACGCTATATGCCGCCAATGCCAACTCCGGCGATGGCTTGGAGCGCAGCATTAACCCCACATACTCCCTGGCGCCGAGCTTCGAAACGGTCAGCCGCGGCCTTAGCGACAGCGCCACCCTCTCCGGGCTATGGTTGAGCGGCGATAGGGCATGGTCAATTGACAGCACCAACACCAAATTGATGACCATCACCGCCGGCCTGACTTCGGCTGTGGCACTGGCCTCACCAGATAACGGGGCCGCCGGCGCAGGCACGGTGATTAATCACTCCATAAACGATGTGGCGCTTGACTGGGAAACGCTGGCAGGCGCCAGCGAATACCAGTGGCAAATAGATTACGACACCGACTTCTCATCCGTCCCCAGCGGGTTTGAGGGCGATACCGAAGCCAGCACCGCCCATCTGCCCACCCTCGAGCCGGCAACCAAATACTACTGGAGGGTGAGGGCGAAATCGCCGGTAGAGAG
>CAYWUK010000084.1:0-7441 GCA_964461475.1 uncultured Dehalococcoidaceae bacterium | reverse complement strand
GTGCCATACCAGTATTTCGTTCTTGGCTTCGGTAAGAAAGGTCGGGAATATATGGGAGAGAAGATAGCTCAGCGGCGACCACATCGGCCAGTCGGTCGGGCTGACCTCGCTGGTGGCAATGCGGTACCCCTTCGTCATAAAGCCGGTAAGCACGACGAGGAACATCCAGATATAAACCAGGCTGTCATCGGGCTTGTTATCCAGGCGGGGAGGCCTGACGATATATCGTCGCACCACCGCCAGGACACCGCCGATTATAATCAAGGCGCCGCCGATTTCAGAGACCAGAGATGCATATAGGTAAATGCTCTGCGGCGGATTGGTTATGCCTGTGAGGTATGAAAACAGCCTGGCCACCTTGCCCAGAATAAGGAATGCGGCCCCGCCGAAGATGAGGGCGTGCATCGCGCCGGGGTAAAGCTCTTTTACCCTGATGATGCGGATGTTTGCCAGCGCCACCGCCAGCGTGGTCATAAGCCGCTTCCAGAAATAGCTGGAGCGGTCATCCGGCTGCCCCAGCTTCCAGAGTCGGCGGTGGCGCTCAAAACCAAAGATAAATGTTAGTATCAGCAGCGGGGTGAACACCAGCATGCCGATTATAATCGGCAGGAAGATTTGCGTTATATAGACTTCCTGCCCTGCCCAGAAAAGCTCGCGTAAAGACATCGTCGCCTTTCCTTAACTTATAGTTGCTGCCTCATCCCGCCGGATAGAATGTCGTGAGATGGGCGATGAAAAATATCAGCACGATAAAACCTATGGCGATAAGCGCCATGTTTATCGCCCTGTGGTATTTAGTCCTGATTCCAAGGTCGAAGGCGGTGAGCTTCACCCCGTTAAGCACGGAGTAGGCTATCGCCGCCAGTATAAACACCTCTACAATTATGGCTATAGTCCTGAGCAATATCTCTTCTCCTGAGTCCTCAACTGGCCGAACTGAGCCTCAACTTTGCAGTTAGGGCAGAGCTCAAAATGGCCGGGAAAGTCATGATTGGCGAGCGACAACCTGGCCTTCAGCCTGTCTATCATCGCCTTGGGGCCGATGGCGCGGTCACAGCGGGAACACCTGATGATTACATCTTCCAGAAGCACCTGCTGTTTATTCATCTCGTCGACATCAAGGACGCGCTCCATGTGCAAACATCCTTCCGGGCAGACTTCAGCACAACAATTGCAGGCCAGGCAGTTCCTCGGCTTGAAGATGAGCTGAAAGGCGTCAACTTCGTCCGAGGAAATCATCAAGGCTCCGGTAGGGCACTCCAGGGCACAGAGGCCGCAGCCGCTGCATGCCGAAGCATCTATCTCAACCCTGCCGAAGGGCGAGAGCCGCTTTAGAAAATCGCGGCGGCTTATCTCTCCCTCAGATTTTGAGAAAGATAGCCCGGCTTTGTTTTCGTTCATTCGCCTTCGCCATCCTCGGTCATTTCTGCAAGTTCCGCTGCTTCCTCAGCCTGTTTTTCGGCCGGCAGCAGCTCCAGGTACTTCAAGCCCAAAATAAAAATTAGTCCCAGCAGGGCAAATATCCCCAGCGAAAGCACTACCTCCGCAGGCTCTATATAGAAAGAGCCTAAAGCACCCCACACCCCCTCTATCCTCCCCGGGCTGTAGTAATGCTGCGGGTAAGCGGCTCCCGGGATAACCAGATAATACCTTTCAAAAAATACCCCCACCACCACCGAAGCCGCGGCAAGGGCGACCCAGCGCACAGCCGTATTTAATCGCGGATTAAACAGGATAGCCAAAGGGATAACAGCCCCCAGGCCTATCTGCAGCCCCCAGAAAATCCAGCTAAAATGGCCAGTCAGCATGTATATAACAGCTTCCCGGCTTGGAGGGTAGAGATGGGTAAGCTTGTCAACGATGACTAAGCTGAGCAGGATTACGATGAAAACGACTAGCAAGCGACCCAGGGAGAATACCATTTCCTTCTTTAACTCTCTACCGCTGAACTTTAAAGTGAGAACCACGGCCACTATCAGCAGGGCCACGCCGGAGGTGAGGGCGGCAACGAGAAACTCCAGCGGCCTCACCGGCGAAAACCAGGCCTCCCTGGCGGCGATGAAGCCGAAGATGGCGCCGGTGCCCATGTGCACCAGGACTGCCCAGCCGACTGCCACCATGCCCATTATCCTTGATAAACGTCTGTTGCCGGCAAAAATTATCCCCAGATAGAGCAAACTTATTACGAAATAACCCCCGTAAAGGATGCCGTTAATGGCGAACATCGAGGCCATGTTGTTCATGTAGAAGAACATGAAGAGTCGCCAGAACTTCTCCGGCCTGCCCAGGTCTATGGCTATGGACAGCATAGCCCCGAATATCAGCACTATCGCCAGAAAGACCGCCATCCTGGCGATGGGGCGGTATTCTTCCCTGCCGAAAACATATGTCAATGAGGAGAGGATGAGAGAACCGGCGCTTAGCCCTATGAGGTATATAGTCAATACTATAGGCAGCCCCCAGGGAATGACGTTGCTGCTGCCGAAGACCTGGTGGCCCAGGATGTAGCTGACGATAAAGGCAATCAGCCCGCTCAGCGCCAGCACGGCAAGGACTACCGCCAGTATGCGGTAGCCCCTGGATTTCCCTGATATGGTTACAAATTCCGCGCTCAATAAGTCCTCACTTAGACAGGTAGAATACCTTGGGGCTGGTGCCCATTTCCTCCCTCAGCCTGAGCCACTGCCGGGACGCCAGAAGGCGCGAGACCTGGCTAGCCGGGTCATCCAGGTCGCCGAAGCTTATCGCCCGTGCCGGGCAGGCCTCGGCGCAGGCCGGGACCACCTCTTCGCCGATTTTCTTGCCCTGCCTCAGCCCGGCGTCTATGCGGTGGAAGCAAAAAGTGCACTTCTCAACCACGCCCTCCACCCGGTGCGGGAATGGCCAGACGCCCCTGTCCGCCCTGTCCGGGGGGAGGTCGGGGCGGTCATATTCTTCTTCCGCCTGCTCCTTGTAGTTGAAGCTCCTCACCCCGTAAGGGCAGGCCACGATGCAGTATTTGCAGCCGATGCAGCGCCGGAAGTTCTGAATTACAATCCCGTCTTCGCGGTGATAGGTCGCCTTCGCCGGGCAGACCATCACGCAGGGGGCGTCATCGCAGTGCATGCACGGCATGGGGATGAGGTCGATGCTCAACGTTGGGTACTCGCCGTGGCTGACCGCGATGACCTTATGCCAGAAAGGCGCCTGCCTTCTTATATAATCCTCGGGCGAGCTGTGCGGCACGTTGTTCTCCTCTTTGCAGGCGATGGAGCACGCCTGGCAGCCAACGCATTTATCCAGGTCTATAACCATTCCCCATCTCGCCATCGCTTACCTCATGCCTTGTAAACCCTGACCCGCGTATTGAACAATGCCGACTGCCCGCTGATATGGTCGTAGTCCACGCCAGTGATTTCAGCGGGGTTGGCGCCTATGCCCGTTTCCCATCTGCCGCGGGCGTAGTGCCCCTGCCCGACGGCTATGCTGACCACCTCGGGATGAATCCCTTCAAAAACCCTGGCGCGCACCTTAATTCTGTTGAACGGCGATTCCACCCATACCCAGGCGCCATCCCTTATGCCCAGGGCAGCGGTCGTCCTGCTGTTCATCTCGGCGAAATTGGTCCAGCCCATGCCGTGCATCACCAGGAAATCCTCCTGCGCCCAGGGGTAGTTCTGGCTGCCGTTCTCAATATCTAACAGCGGCTGGTAGGTGGATAACAGCAGCGGATAAGTGTTGCTATCCCCGAGGAAGCTGGCCTCCTCGTGGTGCGGCAGGCAGGTCAGGCTGTTGACTTCCTGCCCTGTTTTTCTCAGCAGCGCTTCCAGGTTTCCCGAACGAAATTCGAACTTCTTTGAAGGCGTGTGGAACACACGGTCGTATTTATAATACTCGTAAGCCGACCCCACCCAGACACCCTGCCCGAGCAGTTCCTCCCAGGGCATGAGCGAGCCCGTGCGGTATTTTACAAACCCCTGAGCATCGTCTCCGATGCCGCTGAAGGACTGCTCCACCGCGCCCCCCAGCCTACCGGCAAGGGCAAAGGCTATATCCAGGTTGCTCTTAGTATCGGATAAAGGCTCCACCGCCGGCTGCTTTATGCGCACCTCGGCGAAGCCCGACCCCGGCGGCGAGTGGTCGTAAGCCCATTCCTCCATAAAGGTGCTTGCCGGCAGCAATATATCGGCATACTCGGCCATCTCGCTGATGAATGGCGATATATGTACGTAATAAGGCACCTTCTTTAGCGCCTCATCCCAGCGCGGTGCCCCCGGGGCGGACATGTTAAAGTTGCTGTTAAAGCCCATGGCAATCCGCACCGGATACGGCTGCTCGTTCAATATGGAGTCCGCCACCTGATTGGTAACCACCTCGGCGGCGGGGAACTCGCCAGTTTTACTCAAGTCCAGCCTTGACATAGCCCTGCCAGCCCTGGCTATCTCATCCTCGGCCAGCTCAGGCATAGCCCGATATGGCGGGCTCTCTTGGTATATTACCCCGCCGGGGACATCTATGCTGCCGACGAGGGCATTGAGGCAGAATATGGCGTAGCTGGCATAAGAGCCATTGGGCCAGCTGGTAGCGCCGCGCCCCCGCCAGGCTATAGCCGGCCTGGCCTGAGCGAACTCCCTGGCTATCCGGCGGATGACGTCGGCAGGGACGCCCGTGATGGCTGCCGCCGCTTCCGGGCTGTACTGGGCTAGCGCCAGTTCTTTATATTCTTCAAAGCCGGCTGTCCAGTCCCTGATGAAGCCGGCATCGTAAAGCCCCTCGCTTATTATCACATGGGCTATGGCCATGGCCAGGGCACCATCGGTGCCGGGGTTGATGGGCAACCACTGGTCGGCTTTGGCTGCGGTGACTGAATAGCGCGGGTCAACGACCACTACTTTCGCCCGGTTAGGCCTCTCTCGTCGAATCTTGCCCCACATCCGCAAACCGCGCGCCAGTGGCTTATATGACTCCAGGATGCTGGCGCCGAAGGAAAGTATGTAGTTTGTATTGGCAAGGTCGTAGGCGTTCTGCGTATAGTTTCCGTCCGCCATCCACTCGCCCGCCTTGTCAGCCTCGTTATCAAGGCCTGCTGCCGAGACGACATTCGGCGTGCCGTAGGCGTCGGCAAAGCGGCGGATTACATCCTCATCGCTCACGGAGTTCAGCCCGTAAAGGAGCACCAACTGGTGGGGAAGCCCCTCCCCCCTCAATGCCTTGAGGCGTTCGCCGACCTCGCTCAAGGCCTGCTCCCATGATATTGGCGTCCACCCTGGGTCAACTCCCCTTCCCTTCGCCGGGTTAGTCCGCTTCAAAGGCGTAGTGACCCTGTCCGGGTCGTACAATACCTGAAGGCCAACATGGGCCCGGGCGCAGTTCTGCCCCTCGGTCACCTTTGAAAGGGGGTTGCCGGTTATCTTCACCGCCCTGCCATTGACCACCCTCACCCTGGTGGCGCAGCGGGTGGCGCAGTTAAGGCATGAGGTAGTGACCCACTCCTCGGTGACCACTCCTTCGCTCTGCGGCACTTCGGGCAGGGAGATGGCGGAGCCGAGCGCCGAGCGGCCGAAGATGTAGCTGGCGGCGGCCGATGCCCCGACAAGCCCCGATAACTGGATGAAAGTCCTGCGGCTCATGCCGAAGCGCCCGCGTTCTTTTCCTGAATTGCCTGGCTTTCTAATCTTCATTGAACCTGTAAGGCCAACGAGGATGGCCTGGGTGAGGTCAGGATATTCTCATGCCCGACCGGCCGCTTTAGCAAGCAAACTTTAAAACAATGATACACGATTGCGTAAGAAGGTGACAAGTCAGCGCCAGGGCGCCTTTTACTCCAACCTGGTTGGTGAGTGCTGACCTCACCCCTGTCCCCTCTCCTGCCTGTGATTTCAGTCACATTAGTAGTTAATGCTGGCAGGAGAGGGGTATGAGTAAGAGAGGGGGCTTCGCCCCCTCTCTGAATCTCTCCCCCGCTCCATATTGCTATTTTATACTGAGTGATATTGTCAAATATGGAGCGGGGGATTAAGGGGGTGAGGTTTGACAGAACTGTGACCAACCAAGAATGAATAGAACCCTATGGCAGATGGCGATAACGCCTGCGAGTAAAAAATTAGAAAGGAGAGGAATTCTAAGAGGGGACAAAGGGGGGTTTATATCGCGACGGGGCTGATTTTATACCCATTATTATCATTATCTGGCGGGCTTGGGCGGCTTAGCCACGAACTTGCTGACCAGCTCCGTTGTTTTAAGCACGTTTAGCTTGTGGAATAGCAAAGAAAAGCGGCTTTCCAGTTCCTGCCTTATCCCGTTGAGGTTCTTCTCCGGCAGGGCCCACATCTCCTTCTTGAAATCGCCGAAGGCCTTTTTGCGGGTCTTGTAGATGAACTGCTCCTCGGTCTCTCCTTGCTTTTTCTCGTCGCTGTACTTATCTAACAGGTGCCCCTTGATTTCGTCCGTAAGCTCTTTGGGGAAATATTTACTCTCGTAGATGAGGTTCTGAAATCCGGTGGCCAGGTGCACTTCCAGCGTACCTATCTGGGGGAACATATCAAAGGCCTCGTCGGGAAGGGTGGAGGCACCGTGCTGCACTGCACCGCCCAGTCCATATTCCTCCCGCGCTAACCTGGATAACTCGCCCAGGGTATTGAAATCAAGCTTAATCTTGGCGATTGACCCATCGGGCAGCACCACGCCCCCGTGCGAGGTGCCGGTCTGCACGCTGATTTTGGAAATCCCTTTGGCTTTCTGGCCCAGCCGGCTGCGGTAGCCCTTCATGAAGGCCCTGAGGTCCGCCACCGTGCTGTTGCCCTTGCCAATCTCGCCAATCTCGCCGCCTACCGAAACGGTTACGCCTTTGGGTTCAATCTCGCGGATAAATCCGGTCATGTCGGCCGTGACGTGGCAGTTAAGCTCCTGCTGTTCCTCAAGGCTATCCTTGTCTATGTCCACCAGGGTGGAGGCATCTATGTCTATATTCAGAAATCCGGCGCTAACCGCTTCCCGTATCAGCTCCCTGATGGCGTTCAGTTCCGACTGCGCGTCCGTGCTAAATTTGCGGCGGTTAGCCTGGAAGTGGTCCCCCTGAATAAAGACCGGGCCACTGAAGCCCTCCCTGACGGCTGCCGCCAGTAAGCAGGCGGCATATTCGGCCGGCCTCTGCCCGGTGTAGCCCATCTCCGAGCGGGCAATCTCAAAGATAAAAGCGCCCACGCTATCCTTGAGCGCAGCCCTGAAGACAGCCCTGGCAACATGGTAGGTGATGCCGCGAATATTTATCGCCGGGACGGTGATTCCGCTATATAATCCCTTGCCGGAGGCTTCATAAAGGCTCTGGATGCTCGCCGGGAAAATCCCCCTGGCAGTGGCTGCCTCGCGGATTGTCTGCCGCGCTTTCTCTTTCTGTTGTTCATCGCCAAAGACGGCCTTCTCCGCCAGAGCATCAATATCAGGCGGGAGCGTTACGCCCCTC
>CAYWUK010000083.1:0-7477 GCA_964461475.1 uncultured Dehalococcoidaceae bacterium | reverse complement strand
ATATAAAGCTACCACCATCTGGATGGTGGAGCAGTTGGGATTGGCGATGATGCCCTTGTGCTGCTTGATATCTTCAGGGTTGATTTCGGGCACCACCAGCGGGACATTGGGCTCCATGCGGAAGGCAGCACTATTATCAATGACCACCACTCCCTCTCTGGCCGCTATAGGCGAGAAGTAGTGGCTGATATCAGCGCCAGCCGAAAAAAGGCCGATATCAATCCCCTTAAAAGAATCGGGGCTTGCCTCCTCAACTTCAATCTCCTGGCCGTTTACCGACAGCTTCTTCCCCGCCGAGCGGTCTGAGGCCAGGAGCCTGACCGAAGCCAGGGGAAAATTTCGCTGCCCCAGCACCTTGATAAACTCATGCCCCACCAGCCCGGTGGCGCCGAGAATGGCTACATTGTAATTACTCATCGCTTCATCCTAAACCAAGCAACTTGTCCAGGCCGTAAATCAGTCCCTTGTGCTTGGCCACTTCCCTGATGGCCAGCATAACGCCCGGCATAAAGCACTCCCGGCTGATGGTGTCATGGCGTATGCTCAGCGTCTGTCCTGGCCCACCCAGAAGCACCTCCTGGTGCGCCAGCAGGCCGGGCAGCCGCACGCTGTGGATAGCTATGCCATCAATATCCTGTCCCCGACTCTCAGCCTTCTCTCCCTGCGCAGGAGGCTGTAGAAATGGCTTGCCTCTGGCCTCCGCCATCGCCCTTGCCGTGGAAAGTGCAGTCCCCGAAGGGGCATCCACCTTGCGGTTGTGATGCAGCTCAATAATCTCGGCACAGTCAAGGAACCGACCAGCTATTTTGGCGAGGTGCATCATCAGCACGGCGCCCAGGGCGAAGTTCGGCGCGACCATTACGCCAATGTCATGGGATTTTGCCAGTTGCTCTATTTCACCAAGCTCTTCAGCGGTCAGGCCGGTAGTTCCTGTCACCAGATTGACTCCATGCTCGCCGGCGCTGCGCACTGCGGGCACAACAGCGTTGGCGATGGTGAAATCCACCAGCACGTCCGGCTTACAAGTAGTGAAGATGTAGTTTAAATCGGAGGAAAAGGGCACGCTGCCCGACCCGTCGGGCAAAGGCAGGTAGTCGTCAACCACCTCCAGTTCAACCGCGCCGACCAGCTGAATATCGGGCTCCTGGCACACGGCCCTGACCACCTCCTGCCCCATTCTGCCAGACGCACCCTGCACAACTACCTTCACTGGATTCATAAGCCGACCTCTTTAACCCTGAGCCGCATTTCTATACTAGCTTTTATCATGCCGCGGCAAGTTTCGCTGTTGCGGAGGACGGCTTCCTCCGTCATAGCGCGGCTTATTGCCAGATGAGTAGGGCCGTTGCTGCGGACGCCCACTCCCTCTGAATGGGCGACGGCCGCCCGACGAACCCTCTGCCCTTTCGGCAGGCATCTTATAATTCTCATCAAACACGGCCCGCCTGGAGAGGTTCACCCTGCCCATGCTATCAATGCCGATTACCTTAACTGTAACCTCATCGCCAATTTTAACAACATCCTCAACCTGGGGCACACGGTAGTCCGCCAGCTCGCTGATATGCACCAGCCCCTCTTTACCAGGCAGAATCTCCACCATGGCGCCGAAGTCCAGAATGCGAGTAACTTTTCCGGTGTAAGTAGTCCCAACCTCCACCTCTTTAGTCAGGCCCTCTATTATGTCAATAGCCTTCTGCGCTGCCTCCGCATCCACGGCACCGATGATGACTGAGCCATCCTCATTAATATCGATGGTCGTCTTGGTCTCTTCAGTGATAGCCCTTATTGTTTTCCCGCCAGTGCCAATCACGGCGCCGATTTTATCCGGGTTAATCATTATCTTGTGCATGCGGGGCGCGTAGCGGCTGACATCAGGGCGGCTTGAGCGGATAGTTTCGCCCATTTTATTCAGGATGAACAAACGCGCCTCTTTGCCCTGGGCCAGCGCCTTATCCACCACATCAAAGCTTATGCCCTTGAGCTTGGTATCCATCTGTATCGCCGTTATGCCCTCCCTGGTCCCGGCCACTTTGAAGTCCATATCGCCGTAGGCGTCCTCTAAGCCCTCAATGTCGGTTAAAACGGCATATTTGCCGTCCTCGGCGGTGATTAAGCCCATGGCTATCCCCGCCACAGCCGACTTTACCGGTATTCCCGCATCCATCAGAGAGAGGCTGCCGGCGCAAACGCTCGCCATGGACGTGCTGCCGTTTGAGCTCAAGACCTCCGATACAATGCGAATAGTATATGGAAAATCAGCAGCAGTGGGGAGCACCTGCGACAGGGCCCGCTCCGCCAGCGCGCCATGCCCGATTTCGCGGCGGCTGGGCGAGCCGGTGCGCTTTACCTCACCATTGGAGAAGGGGGGGAAATTGTAGTGATGAATGAAACGCTTCTTTTCCTCTATGCCCAGCCCATCCAGCATTTGCTCCTTGCTGGCTGAACCCAGCGTGGTAGTGGTCAGCACTTGCGTCAGGCCCCTGGTGAATAATCCCGAGCCGTGAGTGCGGGGCAGAAGACCCACCTCGCAGCTTATGGGGCGTATCTCGTTGAAGCTGCGCCCGCCGAGGCGCTGTCCCTTTTCCAGAATACTGCTCCTTAACTCGGACTTGCACCTAGCATCAAAGGCGGATAATATATCCGCTTCAGGGAATGAGCCTCCCAGGCTCTGTATAAGCTCACCCTTTAACTCGCCAAGCTCCTGTCCACGCTGCGCTTTATCCGTCTGGAAGACGGCGTGAAGGATTTTATCCTTATCAATTGCCGATACTGCCGAAATTATGTCTGCGTTTATCTCAGCAGCAGGCATCTCCAGCTTCGCTTTGCCGCAAGCCTGCTGCAGCTGTTCCTGCAACTTTATAATCTCCTGGTTCGCCTCATGGCCGAACTTGATGGCCTGCGCTACAGCATCTTCGTTAACCTCTCTGGCCTTTGCTTCCAGCATTATAACTTCTCGCGAAGTGCTGGCCACGACGAGGTCGAGCGGGCTATCCTCTAGCTGGGCCAGCGTCGGGTTCAGTGTCAGTTCTCCATTGACATAGCCAATGTGAACAGCGCCTATCGGCCCATCGAAGGGTATCTCCGAGATTGACAGGGCAGCCGAGCCGCCAATGACCGCCAGGATATCCGTATCATTCTCCAGGTCGGCCGAAAGGACAGTGGCTATAATCTGGATATCGTTATGCCAGCCCTTCGGAATCAGGGGACGTATCGGCCTGTCCACGAGCCGGCAAGCCAGTATCGCCTCCTCGGTGGGCCGCCCCTCCCTCCGGATAAAGCCGCCGGGAATCTTGCCCGCGGCGTAGAGCTTCTCTTCATATTCAATGGTGAGGGGCAGAAAATCAACCCCTTCCCGAACATCATTGCTGAAACAAGCGGTGACCAGAACCTCGGCATCGCCATAGCGAACGGTTACCGCCCCACCAGCCTGGCCAGCAAGTTTACCCGTCTCAATGACAAGGTCCCGGCCACCAAAAACACATCGAAAAGATTGTGGTGATAACAACAATTACCTCCTATCCTAAAAAACCTATTTACGCAATCCAAGCCTTTTAATCAGCTTGTTATATCTACCCATATCCTCTTTAGTCAGGTAGTCTAAAAGCCTTTTTCGCTGCCCTACCAGCTTGAGCAGGCCCCGCTCGGAGTGATGGTCATGGCGGTTCAGCGCCATATGCCCGGTCAACTGGTTTATCCTCTCCGTAAGCAGAGACACCTGCACCTCGGTTGAACCGGTATCTCCTTCTTTAAATTGAGACTCTTTGATGATATTTGCTTTTTTCTCCTTGTCCAAGTTATACCTCTCTCCTGTTTTTGCCTTATGTCTGCTCCAATATTATGTGAAAATTATAACACAAGGCTCACTATCTGTAAATTCGCTCTTGGCAAAGGCCATTATCGCCTGGCCTCAGTTAGACAAGCCGCCATCCTCCGAGTATAATTAAAGCAGGCCTTAAGTTCTGTTAAGCAGGATTCCAGCATATGAAAAAGGAAACATACAGCTTGCCCAGCGAAGGCGCCGCCCCGGATGTGACCTGTAACTTCTTTACCGACGAGAAGTGGCTGTGCACTCCGGCCACCATACCCTGCGAAATGTCCCTCAGCATCTACGTAAATGGCCAGGAACTGGTTACTATATTGTGCACTCCAAACAAACTGAACTGCCTTGTCACCGGTTTTCTTTATTCGGAGGGAATCATCAGTGAAGTCCAGGAAATAAGCAGCATGCGGATCTGCGAGGATGAACCGATTGCCGATGTCAGGTTGAACGGGGTTGATTATAAGCCGCCGCCAAGACGCACCCTGACCTCCGGCTGCGGTAGTGGGGTGAGCTTTGCAAGCGAAGTGCCGAAGGTAGAATCAGGCCTGAAAGTCGCGCCACAGGATATTCTAGCGCTGATGAAGCAGCTTCATCAGCAACAAAGCCTGTTCCAACAATGCGGCGGGATACATTGCTCCGCGCTGTGCGACCAGAGGCAAATACTGGTGGCCGCCGAGGACATCGGCCGCCATAATACCCTGGATAAAATCCTGGGAGAATGCCTGCTAACGGGCCTGCCCACCCAGGACCATATCCTGCTGACCACGGGGCGCATATCATCGGAAATGCTGGTCAAGGCGGCCAAAATGAAGACTCCCATCATCGCTTCGCGGGGCACGCCCACCGAGCGCGCCGTCCTGCTTGGCAAAGAACTGGGCATCACCGTGATCGGCTATGCCCGCGACAAGCGCCTTTCGGTATTCTCCGCAGAGGAAAGATTACAGGCAGGCAAATAAAGCAATATAACTCAAGCTAATCATATAAGGAGGAGGGAGTGAGATGCCATTTCGTATCGGACCATGGGAGATTGCCCTTATTCTGGTGATTGTGCTCATCGTCTTTGGCGTAGGAAAGTTGCCGCAGGTTGGTGGGGCTATCGGCAAGAGCATGCGCGCCTTCAAAAAAGCACAGCAGGGCGAAGAAGACGAGGCAGTGAGTCCACAGACCAAAAAGAGCGCCAGCAAAAAATCAGCAAAGAGCTAATCCTTGCCTGTAGCTGACAGGCCTAGGGGTACAGGATGGGATTTTTCGGTATAGGCACGGGAGAATTACTGCTAATTCTGATTGTGGCGCTTATCATCTGGGGGCCGGGCAGGCTGCCGGAAATCGCCAGAACGCTGGGGAAAACGGTAAGGGCCTTAAGAAAGGCAAGCTCGGATTTTACCAGCACCATAACCAAGGAAATAGATAATACTACCGAGCTACCATCTAAAACGGATGAAAATCCGGGCAGCAAAGCCGCCATACCTTCACTAAACACGGGCGATGACACCGACTCAAAGAAGCCGGCGGAGAGGCAGCAGCAATAAATGAGCGGCAACGAAGAGAAAAAGCTGACTGTCCTCGGCCACCTCGTCGAGCTCCGCAAAATCCTGGTAAGAAGCCTAATCGCAATAGCGGTAGCTTCCACTATTTCCTTTATATTCGCCAGGCAGATATTCGCCATTCTGATTTCGCCAGCGGGCGGCGTTGAGCTGGTTTACATTGAGATGACCGAGATGCTGGGCACCTATATGCGGGTCTGTCTCGCTGCCGGCCTGATGCTGGCAATGCCTTACGTCATCTACCAGGGACTGTTATTCATTTCTCCGGCGCTCACCCGCAAGGAAAAGAAGTATATCTACCTGATTCTCCCCTGGATAGCGGCGATGTTCATCGCCGGCGTTATCTTCGGCTACTTCATCCTGGTGCCGCCGGCCACCAAATTCCTGCTCACCTTCGGCAGCGATATAGCCGTTCCTCAAATCAGGGTGGGAAACTACATCTCAATCATCACCAGGCTGCTGCTGGCCATTGGCCTGGTCTTTGAGATGCCGGTAATAACAACCTTCCTGGCGCGCATCGGCATCCTCAAGCCGAAGTGGCTATCCGACAGAAGAAAAATAGCTATTGTAACCGCATTCATCATCGCGGCAATCATCACCCCCACCTTTGACCCGATAAACCAGAGCCTGGTGGCTGTGCCGCTGATTGTGCTTTTTGAAATAAGCATACTGCTGGCAAAGCTCGTCCAGCGCAGAGAAGTCAAAGTGGTCGTTACTGCCCCTTAGCCAGCATCTGTTTAGTCATATGCAGAAAAAATCTCGACTATTCTTTTAAATCTTGCGCCCACGGCGGCGGTAATATATACTTTTTATTATCCCGGACAAGGGAGCGGATGAGCCCCGGTGGACTTCGCGGACTTCAAATCCGTTGGGGGGTTTAAAAGCCTTCGGTGGGTTCGACTCCCATGCGCTCCCGCCAGAATTAATTAACCTTTTCACTTACTGTAAAGGCGTAGCAATCACACAATAGCTAAATTGCTAACTTGTGCAGACCAGCATTGAATTAATGCTCATCCAGGGAATATGAATATTGTCATTGCTCAATCTTATGCCACGCAGCTTATCCCATTCCACGGGATTCATTTTAACGCCGTATTTGTCAACAGACTTAGCCAGCCCGATATAACAGTTACATGGCACTGTTCTTGGCGTTAATTCTACTGATATTAGGCAACCCTCTTTCACAAATTCTGGTTTAATCATGTTCAACCTCCACCGCATGCTATGTTCTTAATGATAGCGAACCTAAGTAGAATTAACATCCATCTTTGGTAATCCCTTTACAGTTACTTTAGTTCGATGCATTCTAGATAATGGGAAAATCGCTGGAAAATTAAATCAAAACGGCAGGCGTTTTGCCGGCCGCAAGCATGAGCCTTCGAAGCCCCTATTGCTTTATCAGCAGCAGCGGCGTGTTGCCGCCAAGAAACACCTTTTGCGCCACGCTTCCCAGCGACCAGAAACCGACCTTGGCCTTGCCGCGCGTTGACATAGCCACGAGGTCGAAAGCGAGTTCGTCGGCAAAGTCAATTATGTTGTCCGCCACGGCGCCAATACGGACCTTGTATTTCGCGGCGATGCCTTCGTCCCGGAGTTTATCGCACACGCCCTGCAGATAGTCCTCAGCAGCGGCAGAGGTGTGGCCATTCTTTGACGTCACCTGCAACAGGGTCAGTTCCATCTCAAGCTTTGAGACAATCTTAGCGATAAGGGGAATTACCATTTCACTCGGCACTGAGCCATCCAGCGGGACAAGCACCTTCTTCAATATGCGTTTCTCGCGTATATCGGAGCGGTAATTCTTAGCTCTGATAAGCATTACCGGCTGCGCTTCGCTGGACCGCACCACCTTATCGGCGACGCTGCCAATGGCCCAGCGACTGATGCCGGAGCGGCCGTTGCTTGCCATGACAATGAACGAACTACCCCCCTTGTTGCTGTAGTCTATAATTCCCGCAGCCGGATCTCCAGTCCTTGTTGCCGCGCTCACCTCTATCGGTTCGTTCTTACCACGCTCAATATACTTGTCGGCATGGTATTTCGTGGCCCTTATTATCTTTTTGGCATAGACATAGTGTTTCTCATACTCATGTGCCTCTCCGAACTCAAGAAC
>CAYWUK010000082.1:4852-7488 GCA_964461475.1 uncultured Dehalococcoidaceae bacterium | reverse complement strand
CGCAGCCCGGCCGCAGGTGGCGGTGCCGATGATGATGCGCGGCTTATCGCTTTTCTCCAGGGCTTGCCATTCTTCCCTGGCCTTATTTTGTATCTCCTCGAAGTTCACTATCGCACCTCCCTATCTGGCGCCCTTGATGATACTTTTCACCTGGTTTGTTGTCATCCGGCCATAGACGACATCGTCTATGACCATTACCGGGGCTAATGCGCAGGAGCCAAAGCAGGCGATGCTTTCCAGCGTGTATTCCAGGTCGTCCGTGGTCTCTCCGGCCTTAATGCCCAGCGTCTTTTCGGCCTCCTCCAGTATCTTTGTCCCGCCCCTCACGTGACAGGCAGTGCCCCGGCATATCTTGATTATCCTCCTGCCCAGAGGGGTCAGCTTGAACTGGGCGTAGAAGGTGGCTACTCCGTACACACTGCTTTCCGGCACGCGCAGAAACCTTGATATTTCCTGCATCGCCGCGGCCGGCAGGTAACGGAACTTCTCCTGGGACTCCTGCAAAATGGGGATCAGCTCCTGCTTCTCGCCGCGATAGTGAGAGAAAATCTCCCCGAGTTTTTCTTGAACGTCCGCTTTGGTCAATTTATCTTCTGCCAGGGTTATCACCTCCTGCTTTAAGCAACCTGACCAGTCGCCAAATTATGGTTTCGCAAAGCACGATTATATCCTCGGTGGGCAGATAATCGGTTACGGTGCTGTCAAAGAGTATGCTCCCCTGCGCGGGGAATTCCTCATCGCCGTGCCAGAGGACGAGGGTAACCGGCACACGGCTGAATGCGTTGATGGTGATTGCCGCATCGCCGTATTCCGTTTTACGCCCGCCCATGCCCTCAGCAATATCGACCAGCCGTCCCGGCTGCCTGCCGAAGTAGCCGACCATTGGTTCTATGGTTCGTTTTAAAAATGTGGGGAAGTAGCTGACGCCTTCCGGCAGCTCCTTGAAGGTTATCATCATGCCGGAGGGCGGGGTGCCTTTGGCCGCGGCGAAATAGTGCAGCATCAGGAGCTTTTCTCTTACCGGCACCGCTTCTCCGCCGGACAGCGGCGTTACATCAGCATCGGGAAGGGTGATTTGATACAGCTCGTTCAGGTAGTGGATGATGATTTTATGCGAATCCACATATTGCGCATCGCTTTTCAGGCATTGCTGAGACAAATCATCAATCCCGGCCAGATGTTCGCGGGCAATCTGGTAAGCCAGCCTGTGGCCATATTCCCTCGCTTTTTCCGCGGGCAACTTCAAAGTCGTGCTTTTCATTCGCTTATGGTTGATTTATTTTTCTTTTTCAAGGCACTGGCTAGAGTTCCAGCCAGGAATCGGTATAGAGCGTATCCCCGTTCAGCACCCTGACCGTTTTCACATATTTCAGCTCTTCTTCGTTCAGGGAGGAGGGGTCAGGCTTCTCGCCGCCCATTATGCGGTGCACCAGTTTTACCAATTCCGGCTTCCTGCTTCTGCCTATGTCTATTATCTCAGGGTCAAAGGCATCAACGATGGCGGCGGACAGGCCATACTTCATCAGCATCATGAGATATGTCCGGTTGAGGTAAGGCCTGAGGTTGGTGGGAGCGCCGTTGGATACATTGGATATGCCGACTATAGACTTGCACCCGGGAGCTATGTCGTTTACCATGCTCATGAACTCCAGGCAGGGCTTCACATGGTTTGATTCTATATTGGTTACCGGGGTTACTATGGGGTCAATGAAAATCTCCTCGTTGGCGATGCCCGTATTGTTGGCAGCGTACACCAGTTCCACGGCGATGACTCCCCTCTCCGCCGCGTCCCTGGGCAGTCCTTCTCTGCCCCAGAGCAGGCCAATCATGTAGGCGTTGTATTTTTTGGCGAAGGGCAGCTCCACGTCCATCCTGTCCAGCGAGATGGAGTTAATTATGGCCTTGCCTTTATGCGCCTTCAGCCCGGCCTCAATGGCCAGCGTATTGGTGGTATCCAGGGACATGGGTTTGTCCACGACCTCCTGCACCGTCTTGACCACCCAATCCATTAGCTGGTCTCCGTCTTTACGGGCGGGGCCGATATTGAGGTCAAGGTAATCTACGCCGGACTTGGCTTCAGCTTTGGCCAGGTCCTGTATAGCCTTTGCGTTCCTCTCTTTTAACGCCGGGCCTATTGTCTTTGACATGACGTTGATATTTTCCGCGATGAGCAACATCTTTCACCTCCTACGGTTTCCACTCTTTGAGGTAGGCCGGGATATGCGCCCCTTCCCGTGGGCCGACTTGGATTTGCCAGTCCGACAGTTCTTCTTCAAGACCGCCGCTCTCGGCGGCGGCGTAGCCCGGGATGGTCAGTTTGTGATGTGCCACTTTTTCAGCAATGCCGCTCTTTTTGACAAAGGGGGCGATGACGTCGGCGGAGAATTTGCCGGCTGCCCAGGCCGTCATCACCGATAGCCCTTCGGTATCCTTGACCAGGAGGTAGGCGGGCACGCGGCTTGACTCAATATAGCCGGAGACGAGGAAGTAGGTGAGCGCAAAGTTAGTGGTGATGAGCACCGGGGATTTTTCATTGGGGTTGCCCACTTCATATATCCCTTCGCTGGTCGCCAGGGGCCGCTGCGGGTCAGTGAAGAGGTTCATCCTCGCCACCAGCAGGGGGAACAGGCTCTCCC
>CAYWUK010000082.1:0-4842 GCA_964461475.1 uncultured Dehalococcoidaceae bacterium | reverse complement strand
TCGGAGAGGACGATGATGCCGCCGTATTTGGCCACGAACATGGTGGCGATAAGCGCTTCTTTCATCGGGTTATCGGTCATCTCGCAGGGGAAGACGATGGTCGGAAAGCCCAGGGGGCGGAACTTCTTTGCCAGCGCGGTGCTCCTGATGGTGACCTGGTGCTCAAAGGCCTGGTGGGTTGTCCTCGCCCCGGAGTCAATGACGATATTTTTAATCCCGGCGCCGGATAATTTGGTGGTCATCTCGGCAACCTCGTCAAGGCTGGAGCCCTTCACCGCTATGGGGCATGAGCTGTTCTTGGCCAGCTCCGCCACGCTGTCGATGTTGTCTTTGGTGGCGGCGTAGAGCAGCGGCTTGCGCTCGGCGCAGGAGTTCAGGCCGGCGGCCAGGATATCCGGATTATCGCTCATGAGGATTATGCTGCAATCGCTTTTCTGCTTTGCCCTGTCCACCAGGGCCGCGAATTTTTGCGCATCCCCTGATTCGCACTTCAGCGCCACCAGCTCGGGGCGCAGTTTAACGCCCACCCTTTCATACTGGAGCTGCTGGCATTTCTCCAGCCTGGCGTCAACCTCTGCCGTCTCCATATTGTCGCTGATGAGTATTGCCAGACCGGGGGGATTCTCAAATCTCTTTTCGTGGCGGAACATTACCGTCTCGCCGCCAACCTTGAGCGCCCTCTCGCCTGCGCCGATGGCGACGGGCAGGATGGGAGGCGCCGAGGCCTCCATCAGCCTGGCCTTGGATTCTTCGGATACATAAGGGCAGGCGGTCAGCTCCGCTTTGCCCGCCGCCAGGTTCATGGCGAAGGCCAGGCAGGTGGGAACTCCGCATTCTCCACAGTTGGTCTTGGGCAGTAACTTAAAAATCTCTATCCCGGTAAGTGGCATTGCAAAATCTCCTTTCTCAGCCGAGGAGCGGGTCCATGGTGAGTGCAGGGTGCCCCTTTTCTTCCAGGAAGGGCATTATCTGTTCTTCGCTGGTGCCCACCGTTTCATCGGCAATCTTATCCATCAGGTCGGGGATGCCCATCTCTTTGGCCCTGGCCTGGAAGCGTTCGCCTATTTCCTCCTTGAGCATCTTGGGCATCCACACCATTCTCAGTATGCCGCCGTCGCCGATGATGAACTTCCTCTGGGTTACGTTGTATTTCCCATGGCCGACGAAGCCCGGCGTGCTCACGCCGCCCCCGATGGTCCCGGCCAGGGTGGTGAACTTCATGCCGCAGGGGGTTTCGCCGGTATATTCGCGGTTCACCGTCATCACCCCGTTGCAGAGGGGGAGGACGGCGGCGATGCATTCGCAGCACCCGCAGGTGGTCATGGGGTCGTTCACTATGCTGTAGAAGTTGTAGTGGTCTATCTTGCCTCGGGAGGCTTTTGTTACGAACTCGTTCACTCCCGTCCACTGCCCCAGCTTGGTATCAATGACGTTCCCCTTGGGCACGGGCTGGTTGGGGCCGGTGGGGTTGATTTCAAAGGCAGCTTTGCAGTCCATCCAGTTATAAGAGCCGCAGAGCCCCGTCCTCTCCGGGCTGATGACACAGACGTGGCTGGGGGCGAAGGACTGGCACAGGGTGCAGGAGTAGTATATTTCAGTGGTCTCATCGGTCATGCCTTCAATCCTGGTATCCCTGGTGTGGTACACGTTCCTCGCCTTTTCCACCATCTCAACTGCTTTGTCTTCTTCTGTATATATCTTCACCTGGAGCTTATCAAATATGCGGCCGAAGTCCTGGTGCAGCTTGGCGTGGAGCAGCGTGCCGATATGCTGAATCTTGAAGCCCTTCTCCACCGCCTGCTTGCTCACGCGTATCCAGGCGATGTCTCTTTGTCCTATGTGCATCACGCCCTGGGCGTAGTTGATGAGGTGGTGGATCTGCCGTTCCAGGATAGGCTCGTAGTCGTCCTGCATCTCCCGCCCGGCGACTTCAACCACTATCGCCATGGGCAGTTTGGCCCCGGCCTGGACATCGCTTATCTCCGGGCCAATCACCTCAACCTTGCCGTCTTCCACCTCCTCCATGCGCTTGCTGGTGACCCACTCCACCATTGGCGTCCTGCCGCCACCGCACTCCAGGTATATATCGTCGCCGCGCACCCTTTCGCCTTCGAAGGCGGGGCCGAAAGCCACCGGGATGGGCACTTCCGCCAGGGCCACCTTAAGGCCTCTTACCTCTATCGCTTTGGCCACTATCTTATCGTGGGGGATGTTGGATACTACATGCTCGTAGGTGGTGATGCCGCTGGGCAGTACCTCCGGTATGGGGGTATCGGCGATGGTGGGGAAGCCCCAGTTTATCGCACCGGCGGCATTGGCGTACCATTCGTCGGTGACGTAGCCCAGGGGTAGGGCGAAGGCGAAGGTGCGGTCCTTGTTGTAAATCAGTATCTTGCGGTAATCGCCAGGCTGGACGCCGCCGAAGGACATGGCTACCCTTGTGGCGAAGCCCATGGAGAATACGGTGGCGGTTACATCGGGGCCGAAGGATACCAGGCGCGTCGGCCAGCCGATTTGCACCCCCGCTTCCACGAGTTGCTCGGAGAATGTCTTGCCGTTATACGAGGCCGACATGAATACGTAGATGTTCTTCTGCTGGAGCTCCTGGGCGATTTTTGCCGCTATCTCTTTGGTGGGCGCTGCGCCCAGGATGGCGGCGAAGCCGGGGGCAGTGCCATCGACGAACTCAAGGCCGCGCTTGCGGAAGATAACGTCGTCGGCGGCCCCCAGCCAGATATTGTCTTCCGTGATATCTTCCTGTTTGGTGTAGAAGTTCGGCTGCTCAAGGTATCTTATCGCCTCAATAATCTCCTCGGCGAAGAAGGTCACCATCCCCGCATCCAGGGCCGGCGCCAGGTAGGGGAGGGGGTGTATCTCCTTCACCGGCGGCGGCAGCATGGCTTTGCACCGCTTCAGTATGGATTCCATGTCCCCCAGTTTTTCTACCTTGGCGCCAAGCATGCCGTATATCACCGGCAGGTAGTAGGCGGTATTGGGGAAGCCCACGGGTTCCTTTGCCCCCCATTTGTCCATCGCCTCCTGCCACTTCTTCTCAGCCTGCTCAAAGATTTTATAGGCACCTCTGATAGCTGCTGACGCTATTATCTTTGACATTTCCTATGCAGACCTCCTTGCTTCGCTGGTGCCTGTGCCTATGCTAAATCCCTCCGCATGGCCATATCAAAGAGCACCCTTTCTCTGGCCTTGTCAATGCCGAGGGCTTTGCGTTTCTTGTCGATATGCTCAATCATGAGCTGGGCTGCTTTAAGCGGGTCGGGCTCAAAGGCCCACTTCCCGCCGTACTTTTCTTCATAGTCCTTGAACATGTAGTCGGTCAGTTCTTTGCTTCCCGTGGTGGGCCATGTTACGCCGAACACGGTGAATACGCCCGAGCCGACGAAGTATTCCCCGATGGAGATGGCCTTCTCGCTCATCCACTCAGGGGCTGCGCCGGCGGCGGGAAGGTCGCTGATGTCATCGCCCAGACCTCCATCCTTGACCATTGCCGTGGCGGCGATGAGGATGCGGCTGTTATCGATGCAGGCGCCGAGGTGCAGCACCGGCGGGATGCCTACGGCCTCGCAGACCGAAGCCAGCCCTTCGCCGGCGTATTCTGCGGCTGCTTCGGGCAGCATCAGTCCGGCCTTGCCGCAAGCCATGGCGGCGCAGCCGGTTTCAAGCACTAAAACATCGTTCTTGATGAGTTCCTTGACCATGGTGACATGGGCATTGTCATGGGTGACGCGGGCGTTGTTGCAGCCGACCACGCCGGCAACCCCGCGTATGCGGCCATTTATGATATTGTCGTTCAATGGCCTGTAAGATGCCCGCCACATGCCGCCCAGCAGGTAGTTAATCGTCTCATGGCTGAAGCCGGCAATCATGTCGGTCTTCTGCTTGGGGATGAGGACGTTCTTGCTACGGTTGGGGTAGTTGTCAATCACGGCCTTGAGTATGGCCTTGGCCGACTCCGTGGCATGGCGGTCGTCAAATTCCATGTGGGTGGCGCCTTGAATATGGGCGCGTGGGTCGGTGGTGATGATTTTGGTGTGGTAGCAGCTGGCAACATCGGCCAGTCCCTGCATGATGCACTGCACATCCACCACTATTCCTTCCACCGCCCCGGTGACTGTCGCCAGCTCCTGTTGCAGGAAGTTGCCCGCGATGGGCACGCCGTGGCGCATCAATATCTCGTTGGCGGTGCAGCACATGCCGGCCAGGTTTATCCCCTTGGCCCCTTTGGACCTGGCGTACTCAATCATCTCGGGGTCCTGGGCCAACACCGCCAGTATCTCGGCGAGGTGTGGCTCATGGCCGTGGATTATGAAGTTCACCTCGTCTTCCTTCAGCACGCCGAAGTTTATCTGGCTGTAGACCGGCTGCGGGGTGCCGAAGAGGATATCCTGGAGTTCGGTGGCAATCATGCTGCCGCCCCAGCCATCGCTCAGGGCAGTCCTTGTCCCCTGCTGGAGCAGGCTCTTATAGTCCTGGTCAACTCCCATGTGGGTGCGGTGCATTGCTTCCACTACTTCCCTATCTATGCCGCGGGGGGCAACCCCCTGCTGCCGCCATAGTTCCTGGCGCTTCAGCGGCGCGCGTTTCAAAAAGAGGAGCTCTCCTTCTTGTTTGCCGAACTCCTTGGTCAGCGTTTCGCCGATATCTATGGCTATTTCGTTGTTGCTGCGGTCGCCGATGTTGATGCCGAGGTCAAGGGCCAACTGCAGCAGCTTCTGCTCGTCCTTTATCTGGAATTCCGGCGATTCTCCCCTGGCTGCGAGCAGGAAGGCCTCGGTGACGCGGCGGCCATGGTCGCCGTGGGCGGCGGCGCCGGCGGCTATTTTA
>CAYWUK010000081.1:5921-7489 GCA_964461475.1 uncultured Dehalococcoidaceae bacterium | reverse complement strand
GCAGAGCGCCTATCTGCGCATACATCCAGCCGCCATGATATTTTTGCTCGTTTTGGGGGCGTATATCGCCGGCATCTGGGGGTTGTTGCTCATCGCTCCGCTGACTGCAACTATTATTGAGATTTATAAATACATAAATCGGCAATCTGCGACGCATAAGGCCGCCGCTGAAGCAGAGACGGGGAGCGAGTGATGGACATTCTGGAGGCGATAAAATCGCGGCGGAGCATCAGGGGCTTTAAACCTGACGCTGTGCCTGAAGAAGTGTTGCGGGAGGTTATTGAGATAGCCCTGCGGGCGCCTTCGGGACGTAATACTCAGTCGTGGGAGATAGCTGTTGTCGGCGGAAAAGTGCTGGACGATATCCGCAAAAACAACGTGGAAAAGCTGGTTTCCGGAGAGCCTGTGAGCAGGGATATTCTGGACAAGCCCTGTGAAGGCAAGTACCGCCAGCGCCAGGTGGAGCTTGCCATCCAGCTCTTTGAGGCGATGGGCATAGCCAGGGAAGACAAGGCGAGGAGGATGGAATGGCAGGAGAGGGGTTACCGTTTCTTCGATGCGCCGGCGGCTATCATTTTGTCGGTGGACAGGTCGCTCAATGAATTGCATGCCGAGTTCAACCTCGGCGCCCTTGCCCAGACCATATGCCTCGTAGCGCTGCCATTCGGCCTCGGCACCTGTATTGAGCTTCAGGGCGTCAGCTATCCCGAGGTGCTGCGCGAGTTGCTCGGAATACCTGAGTCAAAGCGAATATCAATCGGCATTGCCATCGGCTATCCCGACTGGGATTTTCCGGCCAACCACGTGGTGAGCAAACGGGAGCCGCTGGAAGAAGTATCAAGCTGGCACGGCTTCGATTAGTTTTGGGTTTAATTGAACCTCTGTCCTGTTACTGTTATCAATCCTCTGTTATAATTAGGCCATGGGAAAACCTCTTTTAGTGCTCTTTGATGGCAATGCCATCATTCACCGCGCCTTTCATGCCTTTCAGGGCACGAAATACCGGCAGGGCAGGACGCTGAGCGTATCCAGGACCGGCGAGGTGGTCAGCGCCGTTTATGGCTTTGCCCAGATGCTGCTCAAGGTTATGAGCGAGCTGAAGCCCAGCCATTACGCCATCGCTTTTGATAAAAAGGCGCCCACCTTCCGCCACAAGCTTTTTGACCAGTATAAGGCGCAGAGGCCCCCCACCCCCGATGAGCTGGTGAACCAGATAGGGCGGGTGAGGGAGCTTGTTGAGGCCTTCCATATACCTATCTTTGAGCTTGACGAATATGAAGCCGATGATGTCCTCGGTGCGTTGAGTCGCCAGGCCAGCGAAAAGGGAATTGATACCGTCATCGTCACCGGCGATGCGGACACCATGCAGCTGGTCTCTCCCATGGTGAAGGTGCTTTATCCCAGGCCGGGTAAGAGCTTCAGCGATACCATGCTCTATGATGAGGCGGCAGTGGCCGAGAAATACGGCGTGGCGCCCGAATACATCGCCGATTTAAAGAGCCTGGTGGGAGACCCTTCGGACAACATCCCGGGGGTCCCAGGCATAGGCAGCAAGACTGCGGTAAAGC
>CAYWUK010000081.1:0-5911 GCA_964461475.1 uncultured Dehalococcoidaceae bacterium | reverse complement strand
GAGCAAATCTATGAGCATATTGATGAAGTGGCTCCGGATAAAGTGCGGAATTTGCTGCGCGAAAATGAAGCTTCGGCCCGCCGCAGCAAGAAGCTGGCCACCATCGTAACCGAGGCGCCGGTCTCGCTGGACATGGCCGGGAGCGAGGTTTCCGGGTATGACCGCGACCGCGTAACCGAGCTGTTTCGTGAGCTTGAGTTCAACAGCTTACTGCCCAGATTGTCGGGCGCAGAGAAAGAGGCGGCACCTCCGGAGAAGGCCGCTGGCCGCGCACCCCAGGGCGACTATCGTATCGTCAGCGCCGCCGAAGGCCTTGATGAGTTGATAAGTCGCCTATCTTCGGTTGAGTCTTTTGCTTTTGACACGGAGACTACCGGCTTAAATCCGATGTCGGCTCAACTGGTGGGCATTTCGCTGTCGCCGGCGAGCGGAGAATCTTATTATATCCCGGTCGGGCACGCCAGACTGGAGGAAACGGGGCAGCTGCCCCTTGAGCAGGTGACAGGTCGGCTTAAACCTGTCCTGGAGGACGCCCGCTCGGCCAAGATTGCCCAAAACGGCAAATATGATATGACGGTGCTGGCTCAGTGCGGGATTAACGTTGCTAACCTGGCTTTTGACACCATGATTGCCGCCCACCTTCTCGGCGAGAAATCACTTGGGCTTAAAGCCCTCGCCTTCAGCAAGCTGGGCATAGAGATGACGCCGATATCCGACCTCATTGGCTCGGGGGCCAAACAGATTCCCATGTCTCAGGTGGAGGTCAAAAAGGCGGGGGACTATTCCTGCGCCGATGCCGATATGACCTTCAGGCTGGCTGAATTGTTCAAAGGTGAATTGCACCAAAATGGCCTGTGGGACTTGTTTGCCGATGTGGAAATGCCGCTGGTGCCGGTGCTTTTCGCCATGGAGAGGAATGGCATAGCCCTGGATTTGGAATTGCTGAGGGATATGTCGCATAGCCTTGGCGAGCAGTTGCAGAAGCTGGAATTAGAGATATATAACAACGTCGGCCACCAGTTCAACATAAACTCCCCGCAGCAGCTTGGTTCGGTGCTGTTTCAGGACTTGAACCTGCCCACGTCGCGCAGGGGCAAGGGGAAATTTTCCACCGAGGCTTCGGTACTTGAGGAGCTTCGTGGCGTCCATCCCGTGATAGAGCTTATACTGGAGTATCGCCAGCTTTCCAAGATTAAGTCAACCTATATTGACGCCCTGCCCGGCCTGATGGACCGCGAGACGGGGAGGGTGCACACGAGCTTTAACCAGACCAGGACGACGACGGGGCGGCTCTCCTCAAGCGAGCCCAACCTGCAAAATATACCCGTCCGCGGCATGATGGGGAAACAGGTGAGGCAGGCGTTTATCGCGCCGCGAGGCTCCCTGCTGCTGTCGGCGGACTATTCGCAGATTGACCTCCGCGTTCTGGCGCATCTATCGGAAGACCCCGGCCTGGTGAGCGCCTTCCAGCACGATGAGGACATTCATGCCGCCACCGCTGCCCAGCTTTTCGGTGTGGATGCAGCTGCGATAACCCCCGATATGCGCCGGCTGGCCAAGACGGTCAACTTCGGCGTTATCTATGGCATGAGCGACTACGGCCTGGAGCAGGCCACGGAGCTATCGCGGCAGGAGGCAGCCCAGTTTATAAAAACCTACTTTGAAAAATACAGCGGTGTGAAGAAATACCTGGAATCTACCAAAGAGCAGGCCCGGGAAAAGGGCTATGTCCAGACTATGCTGGGCAGGAGGCGTTTCATCCCGGAGATAGGCTCGTCCAATCGCCAGCTTCGGGAGGCCGCCGAGCGCATGGCGATAAACATGCCAGTGCAGGGCACATCGGCCGACATTATAAAGGTGGCGATGGTCAATTTGCACCGGGAGATGGTCAAGCGGGGCCTGGGGAGCAAGATGCTGCTCCAGGTGCATGATGAACTCGTTTTTGAGGTGCCGGAGAAGGAGATGGAGTTGATGCGGCGGCTGGTCCCTGACACGATGGCAACCGCTCGGAAGCTGAGCGTGCCACTGAAGGCGGATACCAAAGCGGGCAAGAACTGGGGAGAAATGGAATAAGAGATGCCCGAGCTGCCCGAGGTTGAGACCATCAAAAATGAGCTGATGCCTCATGTTATCGGCAGGGAGGTCACCGGCATTACCCTTGTCTGGGAAGGGATGGTGCGCCAGCCTTCGGCCGCCGACTTCCGTTCACGTATCATCGGGCAAAGGATAACCGGGATAACTAGGCGTGGCAAGTACCTCCTCTTCAGCTTGAGCGGCGGCGAAATGCTGGCCATCCATCTCAGGATGACGGGCGCGCTGCTGCTGGAGCTAGCCGCGGCGGACGAAAAATACATCCGCGCCGTAATCCACTTAGATGGGGGAGTCAACCTGTACTTCCGCGACCTGCGCAAGTTCGGCGGCATGTGGCTGGTGGAGGACGAGCGTTCCATTGCCGACAAGCTCGGCCCTGAACCGCTGGAAGCTGACTTCACCGCAGATACGCTAGCCGAACTCCTGTGCGGCAGGGCAGCGCCGATTAAGGCATTGCTCTGCGACCAGGGCTTTATCGCCGGCATAGGCAACATGTATGCCGATGAAGCCCTCTTTGCCGCAGGAATCCACCCGATGAGGCCCGGGGGTAGCCTTTCTCGGGATGAGATAGGACGCCTTACTGCTGCCATCAAGAAGGTCTTGCGGGCGGCCATTGAGGACAAGGGCGCCAGCGTACTTAACTACCGCCGTCCCGGCGGCGAGGCGGGCACAGCCCATTTCAGGTTCAAGGTCGCCCACCGCGGCGGAGAAACATGCCCCAACTGCGGCACGCCCATCGAGCGCATCCCTATCCGCAACCGCGGCAGCTATTTCTGCCCCAAATGTCAGCCAGTAGTTTAATCACTGAGCGCAAAAGGTGGGTAACGGTCAGTGGTTAATAAGAAAGCGTATACCATTACCCTTAAACCCCAGCGGAATACGCCGACTACAAAATCAAACAAGCCCCGTGGGTAACGGCTGGTGAATAAGATGGCAAACCAAGCAATTATTATCGATACTATAGCCGCAATACACAGGAAGAAAAGCACAATATAGTGCGGGATGGCTAGAAACCATTTTACCAATGGCAGCCAACGATTTAGCTCATTCTTAGCATCAGGATATGGTATCTCAATGTGTACTGCCTGGTCTTCGTCAGTTGAGGGATATTCATCCCTGAGCAGCAGCAAGTAAGCCTCAACGCGAGCACTGAACTTGGTCAGCGCTACATTCCAGTCAAACCACCACTTAGGATACTTTTGCCGGAAGAGTATCATTAATACTATTGGTACAAAGACAAATCCGGCGGCGCTATATTGCCAGTGCCACCCGCCCGTTGCACCGCTCTGACTGCTGCCGCTTCCTACCAAGAAGGCCAGGATAATAAAGATTGGAATTATCGTGAAAATCCGGAAAAAAGTGGTCAGCCTGTTTAACCTCTCTGGATAGTCTACGGATAAACTCAGCGGATACCTGTTTGGAGTTTCTATCATTTTAGCTCCTCCTCATCAGCGAATAATTATTATAAATTACTACTGTCGGTTTTAATTGTCAAGAAGCTTTGCCGGTCGTGAGGCAGGTAATAGCTCCAGGGAATCCAATGCGAGGCAAAGATGGTTTTCTCAGCTATATAGCTGCTATTAAAGCAGCGGCCTCGCGAAATACCTCAGGCAATAATGCCTGAACAAAGCCGAGGTTTGCCACCAGCCACTGCGGGATGGAGGCATTGACCACGGCTCTCTGCAGCCAGTCGAAGATGGGGAAGACGCCAATGACAAGGGTGAATACCGCCAGGCCGATGGCGGTGTTGAACAGGTTTAATGCGGCGCCGAGAAGCCTGAAGAGCAATCCCTTTTTCCAGAGTTTCTGGATGATTTTTCTGGGGATGAAGACCGCCAGATTTAATATGATTACTATCAGGCACATGGCGATGAAGAAGCCGATGAAGTTCTCCCAGTTGGTCCCCGGCAGGAAGGAAAGTATATTGGCGATTAAATAGTAAAGGCGTCCGGCTAGGTAAATGGCGATGATATTGATAACCAGCGAGAAGAAATTCTTGACCGTCCCTTCTTTGAAGCCACCCAAGAAGCTGAGGCAGAGGATTATGACCGCTATGATGTTGACCCATATCATGCTGATATATTAGATGGTTTGCCTGAATTTGGCAAGAGGGAAGCGGTCAATGGCGATGTGTTTTTTTGGGCTTGTCCTCATCCGGCTCAAAAGCCAGTTTGCAAAAGAGGTCGTCGCAGCCGCAATTCTGGCATTCCAGCTGGAGGGCGGTATGCTCAATGTGGAACTTTTGTCTGACGGCTTCTTCTATCTGCCTGCGGATGTCAGCGGCTTTGCTGATGGGTAGGTCATCAATTAGCACGTGGCAGCTCATGGAGTGTATCTCCGGCGTGATGCTC
Source organism: uncultured Dehalococcoidaceae bacterium (assembly GCA_964461475.1). Taxonomy (GTDB): domain Bacteria; phylum Chloroflexota; class Dehalococcoidia; order Dehalococcoidales; family RBG-16-60-22; genus CAYWUK01. The sequence goes on along the minus strand of CAYWUK010000081.1, from coordinate 1,469 downwards.
CAGACGTGAACATCGTGCACGTCCTTGACGCCCGGTATCTGGTTCATGGCCTTTACCATGTCGGGTATGTTCACCCCGGGAGGAGCGGCTTCCAGAAGAACCCGGAGGCCTTCTCTCAGGATGCCCCAGGCAGCGAGGGCGATGATGATGCCGATGAGCACGCTGATAATCGGGTCCACGATAAACCAGCCGGTGAGCATTATGATGATACCCCCGATGATTACCCCCACCGAGGCCAGAGCATCGCCCATGGCGTGCCAGAAGGCGCTGCGCACATTGAGGTTGGTGCGCTGTTCCTGGCGAAGCCAGAAGGCGACGAACATGTTGGCGATGAGGCCGACGGCTGCTACGCTTAGCATGAGCAGGCTGTTGACCTCCGGGGGATGCTGCCAGCGTTGATAAGCCTCGTAGAAGATGACGCCAACTATGCCGATGATGGTCAGGGCATTGGTCAGGGCAATCAGCACCCCAACGCGGTGGTAGCCGAAGGTCATGCGGCTGGTAGCGGGGCGTTCCGCCTGTCTCACCCCATACCAGCTCAGGGAGAGGGCGGCAATATCGGCAAATACATGGCCAGCGTCGCTGAGGAGTGCCAGGCTATTGGAGAGTAATCCTCCCACCACCTCCGCCGCCAGGATGCCGATGGAGATTATGATGCCGTATTTCAGTTTGCTGCCTACCGGCAGGGGGTGGTGGTGATGGCCTTGAGCGGTCAATTTAACCTCCCTGACTTTCCTTGCCCATTAAGTCGTGGAGGGCTGAGGAATAGGCGGCGAAGGTCTGCGCATCAAAGAGGACAAATGCCACTTCCTTTATGGAGGAAGTGCACTCCCGCAGGTAAGAAGCGATTGCCCTCATTGCTACCCCTGCCGCCTCGGCAACGGGATAGCCGTAGGCTCCGGTGCTTATTGAAGGGAAAGAGATACTTTTCAGCCCATGTTCGGCGGCCAGGTTCAGACTCTCCCGGTAAGCGTTTGAGAGCATTTCGGCCTCTCCCTTGCTGCCCCCATACCACACCGGCCCGACCGTGTGTATAACGTGTTTTGCCTTGAGGTCTCCGCCGGTGGTGATGACGGCCTCTCCCATGGGCAGGCGCCCCTGGCGAGCGACGATTTGCCTGCACTCAGCCGTGATGGCATGGCCACCGGCGCGGTGGATAGCCCCGTCCACTCCGCCGCCGCCCATGAGGCTGGAATTGGCGGCGTTAACGATGGCGTCCGTTTCCTGCCGCGTGATGTCGCCTTGAAGTATGGTGAGCGTGGCCTGGTTGATGGGTATCGTTATCGGGTCGTTATCCATATTTATAATTCACAAATCCTTCTGGCTGTCTCTAAACCATCATTTGTCGCTCGTCAGGTAATCTATCGCCCACTGAATGGCATCATCGCCTTCAAGCGTAAGCTCAACATCGGGCTTTATCCCTTCGCCTTCTATGGGGCGTCCGTTCGGGGTGAGCCAGCGGGCGATGG
>CAYWUK010000080.1:0-7555 GCA_964461475.1 uncultured Dehalococcoidaceae bacterium | reverse complement strand
TAGCTGCCTTACGCGCCACTTTTTTCAATACTAAGTCAGAATCACTGTGAGTGTGGATAACATCGCACATCTCCTTCTCAAGATGACTCAATATCCTTCCCGGCACTTGATTCAACCTGAATAAATAACCCAGGTAAGGCATCTTCCCGATAAGCCGAGAATACGGACCGAGAGAAAGCCGCTTGACCTCTATATTGGGCGGGAATTTCTCCTCCTCGGGGGATCTCCAGCCGTAGATGATTCTGTCCAGCGTATATAGAGACACTTCACCGGGCAGGCGCGTGAGCAAATTATAGAGCCTGATCGTGCCGCCGCCAAAGAATGGGAAAAAACTCATCGCAATATGCAGGACTCTCATCTCTTCCTCTCAACCAAGCGCCGGTACATCTCTTCAGCCGTTTTCATATTTTTGTAGAAGTCAGCCCTATCTTTCAACAAGTCCCAGTTCCGCTGCCTCATCACGGCAAAATTATCTCTATTCTTAAGGGAGCTTATCATAGCGCGGCTTATGTCTGCGGAGTCTTCTGGATTGAAAAGATATCCGTTCCAGCCATTAGTGACCCACTCCTGTATCGGGGAATGAAGGCTCATCACCGGAATCATGCCGTATGCCATACCCTCCAGCATGGATATTGGGCAGCCGTCATAAGTGGTCACCGAGGCCATGATGTCAGCGGCGGTAAAGTAGTCAGACAACTCTTCTGCACTGAGCCTGTCGGTAAAGCGAATATGCCCCGCCACCCCGAGTTCTCCGGCCAGCTTCTGCAAGTGGGCATATACGGGCAGCCAGGTATCCCCCTTGAGGACGAAGAACGCATCGGGGAATGCTGCGATGATGCCCGGGATGGCCCTTATCAGCGGCTCTATATCGGAATAATAGAATTTGAACCCGCGCACGCTAACGACCAAATTTGCCTGCGGGTCAATGCCCAGCTTTTGCCGGACGGCCTGCATGAGCGAAGGGTCTTTGCGCCCGATGGGAAGCTCATCCAGCTTCAGGCCGCCGGTTACCGGGGTGATGAAAGCGAGGCTTGAGGGAGAAAACCCGTATAGCTCAGCGATGTACCTGTCGCGAAGGTTGTCGGCAAAATAGAGGCTTACCTGCGGCATTGTTTTTCTGGTCAGCCAGCGACAGATGAGATTCCTTCGCGCAAAATAGACCATATCGTTGCCCCAGGTGGTCAGCGCCAGAGGCCGATACCCGATAAGCCCGCCGATATAGCCTTCAAGGGGGAGACGTATGCAGTGGACTATGTCCGGCTGCAATCTTTCTATAATAGCCCTGGCCTTGCCCTTCAGGGCGAATGTTTGGTAAAGGAAATAGGCCGCCGGGGCCAGCGACGACTCCTTAGCTCTGGACAGGGCGAACCGGCTTATTTTACCGCCGTAGCCCCGCTGCGAAGAGCCTGATTTTCCCCCCAGTCCAATTCCATCCGTCGCCGTCTCCCCGTAGCCGAATCCAGACAGGTTGTGAATCGCCGCCCCTGCCAGCGGGGTGGGGCAATATCTGGTTGACAGCACATGGATTTCATTGCCGGGCTTGCAGAAATATTCAATCCACCTCCGCACATGGATGCTATTGGCATCAGCAATGAAGCAGATTTTCATCCGGCGAAGCTTCCCCCTACATATTGTCTATATGACCTATAGTAAAATGCCAGCCATAAGCACAGCGTGAAACCCAGCATAAAAATTTCCCTGCCCCGAAACGTAGAGACAAAATCAACTCCCCAAACTATTTAGTGAGCAGCTTTAAAAACCTCTCCTCCAGGCGGCGCGCCAGGACTTCATAGCTTCTATTTTTTAGCACCCACTCCTGTCCTCTTTGCCCCATCTCAACCGCCTTCTCCCGATTATTGAGCAACTCAATTATGGCACCAGCAAAAGCCTCCGCGCTGAACGGCACCGCAATGCCGCCGCCGCTTTGCGCCAGAACCTCTTTTTGCTCAAATATCTCCTCGTTAGCCACCACCGGCTTGGCCATAGCCATATATTCGAAAAGTTTGATGGGAGAGCTTACCTGATAGAAGTTTAATGGCGGCACCGGGGACACTGCGATATCGGCGGCAGCAATGAAACTGGGCACCGCCGACTGAGGAACGTGTCCGGTGAAAATAACTCCATCACTTATGCCCAACCCGATAGCTTGCCTTTCCAGACTATCCTTATCGTTACCATCGCCTACCATTAACAGCCTTACTTCCTCTCTGTCTCGGCTGACCCTGGCAAATGCCTCCAGCAACAAGCTGAGGCTCCTTGCCTTGTCCATCGTCCCGATATACAAAAGCACACTGCAACCGTTCAAGTGATATTTCTCAATAATATCCCTGCCATCTTTACCGATAAAGGACTTAACATCTACGCCATTGGGATAAGGCATTAACTTCAGCCTTGAAATACCTCTTTTGACTAAACTATCCTCAAACCATTCAGTCGTCGGCAAGACAATGTCGGCCTTCTTCATAATCCTCACCTGCATAAAGGCATTAAACCAAGCTGCCAAGTGATATAAGAATTTGGGCCTTTTTGCCTCCGCCTTATAAATTGCCCACTCCTGTTCCAGAGGGTTGGATAACTCAAAAACAAAAGGAACATCGTACCTCTTCCGCAAACAAGCAGCCACCAACCCGTCAAATACATCATCCCTGACGAAGATAAGATTATGATGCCCTCCCTTGAACAGCCTCGGGATGCGATACATCCTCCTCAGAGCATTTGCCACTTTGCTTATTATTTTGATAAAAACATTCGATTCGCCAAAGTATCTAACATAGGGGATGGCATGCACACTGATATTATCCAAGGTAAACTGCCGAGCGCCGCCAGTTGCTGATGATATTATCCAGGTTACTTTATGTCCAAATTCGGACAGGAAGCTGCAAATCCCAATCTGAGGGCGCACCTCCATATCGACGCCTGGCTGATAACAAAGAGGGATTAACATGCATATGTCTAATTTCGGGGTGCTATTTGGCTTCACTTCCATATTTCCGAACCGTTGCTCGTGTAGAGCTTGTCCCTTCTTTCAAAGATATCAGGAAGGTCACTAAGGTCATAAGGTATACTGCTGAGCATCCACCGCTTATCAACCACATTATAGTAGCACGCATAGATATAGCCGTTAATCTCTTTCTGCCCCAGCCAGTAGGCTCCAGTCAAAAGTTCAAGAGAGCTCAACGGAAGCTGGCCCTCGCTCACCAGCCTGCCTCTTCCGGAATTATCAGCATAGACCAAATGCTGCCCATCAAAGTATTCCCTCGCCCATTGAGCAGACGCCACCTCCTGCACATGAACCACTTCAGAGTCCCAATAAGTTGCCTGGGAACTCAAGTATACATTCCTATGGAAACCGAACACTTCATAGGCAAAGCCGGATTCCAGCCAGAAGTATAGAATCGCTATCAGCAGGATAAGCCAGTAGGAGAGCGTCCGCCAGTGCCGGCTTATCGCCAGCACACCAATTATGAAGAAGGTAGACAAAACGGGCAACATCTGCCCGTAAACCCTCCTTAAACCATATACCTGAGAGAGGTGGGGCTCTATCACAGAAGCCAGCAGCATGCTGCCAGCAACCAAAACCAGTATAAGATATTCAATGTCCAGTCGCGATGCCAACCAGCCCGGGGATGAACTCCCCCACTGCGGGGTGGAGAGCAATTTCTTGTACCTCAGCAGAACAAAAACAACGCCAAAAGCGATTAAAGCAAAGGTGACCCAGGTGAGCCAGTATTTTACATGAACCAGGAAAATCTCCTGCTGCAGGCCCTGGCCAATCAGCAGCAATGCCTCCGAGCTCCTTGCCTCGACCACGAATATGTCTTGCAGGTGCCTTAGCGCCTGGAGGACATAAGTTACCCCCGCCATAAATGGGGCCTGTGTCAGCTGGGCATACCAGAGGATGACAAAGCCATAAAATATACCTATAAAGGGCAAGGTAATCGCTTTTTTAACATAGTATTTTCGCAGCCCAAGCCCCAGCAGCCAGGTCAAAAGAAGCAGGACAAAGAACATGTATGTAGTCGAGTAATGGGATACAACGGTAGCCGCAGTAAAGATAATAGATAAAACCAGCTTGTCTCTGCCGCTGATTCTATCGTGGAACAGCACCATGAGAGTGAGCGCAACGAAAAACAGCGCCAAGCCAACCCGGGGCATAACCGGCGATATCAAAAACGTCGTTTGCAGCATAAAGAAAAAAGCGGCCAAAAACGCATAGAACTCCCCGAGATATTTCCTGGACAGCACGTACACCGCGAGTGGAGTGAAAGTGCAGATTAAGGTATAAATGCCTTGAAAAAGATATTCTTTGCCCTGCACCTGCAATAGCGACTGATAAATCGCCGGCAGCAGAGTAACGCCCAGCATTGAATCCACCGGGCCATTATCTATTATGCTCCAATGCAGATTAGACAAGGTCATGTTTGACAGATAGTATTCATAGTGGATATCAGCACCCATGACATACTCTGACCTCAGCCATGGTATGATTAACAGGGCAACCCCAATAAAAATTATGGCCACAGGATAGGTATCGCTGGCGATTTCCTTCCTGAATAAGCTTATTATGATAACGGCCACCGGGACCAGAAACAACAGCCCCAGTAATACCACATTATCGCCTGATGTATTCAGAAGCCTCATGCCCAGGATGCCGAGGAGGGGGAAGGCCGCAGGGAGAAGCAGGCATAACTTCCCTCTGGTATTTAACTCAATGCGGAAAGGATTCGAGGTGAAAGCCTCCCTGTTGCCGAAATAGGCAGCAACAAGCAACGCCACCAGGGCAAGGTTCAGCCAGAGCGTCAGATTGCCCGTGGAGAGCGGGGTGTCGTCGCCAAAAAATAGGCCAACCTGATTTATCAACAGGCCATATAACATCAGGAAGAAAATGCTCAAGCCTACGGTTAATGCAATCTTCTCCACTATCTCCAGCTTTTGCAGCCTGAAGAGGAAGAGGAAAAGCAGGCCGGGGAGGAAAGTCAGGAAGATAATCCCCGAAATCTGCCTCAGAACGGGCACATTAAAAAGAATCGCCACGTCAGTGACAGCGATTACGCCTACTATAAGGCCCATAAAACCAATCCCGCGCTTATTAGTCATGGCAGCTATTTCCCTAACTATTCTGCCTCCTCCGACGATTCCGCCAGCGGAGTTCACGCTAACTATTGCCCCCAAAATTAAGGTTCTTTACACAAACCATGTGACCTGCCAAACGAGGTATAAAGTATACAAAGGGAGTAACTAAAAGTGACGAGGGATAATAGGATAGCTTGAAACCATTTGGCAAACGGCACAGGAATCTGGCAAGCGTGAAAACAACATCGTATCCCCTAATTCTGTATCCCATCTTTTTCAAGTCAACAGGATACCAACTGGACTTATGCGCCTGAAATGGATTGTTATCAAAACCCCACTGTGGCAGTTCACCCACTGGAACATCTAAGATTACTTGCTTACGGGCAATCTGCTCCATCCTTTGCAATAACTTGAGCCCTTCTTCTCTTTCCAGATGCTCCAGCACTTGAAGGCACAAAACTACATCAAAACTTTTTGGCCCGAAAGGCAACGCCCTTATATCATAGCAGTATAGGTGAGTAAAAATGCCACGCAGTTTGCATTGTGCCAAATAGGGCTGGTGAATATCAACTCCTGCGGCGACGAATTTCTTTCTTTTATTGATGAATCCCATAGTTATCCCGTTTCCACATCCGACGTCAAGCAAGGTCTTAGCTGATTTATCAATAGAACGAGAGAGAATATTACGCCTCGTAAAAGGGATGTATACAATTAAGTCTTTTAACGCCTTGCTTAGTTTCGAAGCACCGAACATAAATCTAGCTACTCCTTCGCTTTCATCAGCTCATCCAGAGCATACCTGCACTTTTGCGCCATCGCCGGGTAGGAGTATTCCTGCTCTACCAGCCTGCGGGCATCGCGGACAATTCCCTCCAGCCCGGGGCAGTCCAGCGCCCGCAGGACGTTTCTGGCTATGCCCTGCGGGGAGTTATCATCCAAGATAAACCCGGTCTTGCCGTCCTTAACCAGGTCCGGTATGCCCCCGACAGGAGTGGCGAGAACCGGCGTGCCGCAGGCCATCGCCTCTTGGACTACGCCGGGGAGGCCCTCGGTATAGGAGGGGAGGACGAGCAATTTCAACTTATTCATGTAGTACGGTATATCATCGCGTGAAACCTGGTCTATCACATTAACCCGCCCCGCCAGTCCGTGCTCACCCAGAGCGCCTTTTACCTCTTCAAATAACGGCCCGCCGCCGACCATGAGGACCCTGAATTCCTTTTTCTCATCCAGAATCAAAGGCAGTGCCGCAATGAATTCCCTGATGCCCTTAAGGGAAAGCAGGCGGCCAATATAGCCAAAGAGCGCCTCCCTTTCCTCAACCGCTTTCGTCACCTTGAACCGGTCTAAGTCCATATAAAGGGCGCCGAGGACGACAATTTTCTTCCTGTATTTGCCTAAGCCCAGGGAGTCAACGATGGCCGGCGATTGCACGGCAATGCAATCAACGAGGGCGAAGGTGACGCTCTCCAGGACTTTATAAATGGATGAGAAAAAGATGCCGCCGAGGCCAAAGAGCAACCGCCGATACTCCATGCGGGAAATCGCCGAATACAGGCCGGTGGCCATGAAGACCGTCTTCTTCCCGAGCAGTTTGGCGCAGAGCAGGGGCAACAGATAGGCGCCGTTGCCGAGGTAGAATATCACCGCGTCAATATTCCTTGAAATCCTGAACAGGCGAAAAGACGCCGTTACTTGCTCAAAAAGGAACTTGCACATTTTCATCACCAGCGGCTCTTTTTCGCCATAACCCCGCGCCAGCAATAGATGCGTGTGCTCACCAACCGGCGGGGAGCTCTTGCCGCTTACGAGTACATATATCTCTTGCGCAAGAGGCTCACAGAGGCGCACGAAATTCATTGAGTCCCCCACGCTGGCATTGACCGAGGGCGGAAAGACCACCGCCAGTTTCAACATTCCTTTACATTGCTGATTCATGCCTAATAATATTTCCGCCCTTTATTAAGCTGGCGGGACAGCTCTTTCTCATCGGCGGTCTTCAGCAGCCCGGCCACCTTATAGATTGGCGCCGTCAGCGGCGAGGCCATCACCAGCCTGGCCAGAAAATCGTTATGGAACATGAGCGCGGAAAACCAGTCTATAACAGTCCTGCCCACCTTGAATTGCCTTTTATATTGCTGCCAGTCCGCATTAACCTCCACGTCTTCCAGCTTTAACGAGCCTATTCCCGCCGCCTTGGCCAGCGAAAGATGCGTCACTTTCTGGGGGGGAAACCCCATCATCCTGGCCCCCAGCCCATCCGCCGCCAGCGGGTTATCCGACATTAAAAGCAGGTCCGTCTTCACCGGCTTGCCATACATCGGCCCATGCCCATCCAGCGCATAGGAGCCATCCACCACCGCCAGCCTGGCCTTGACCAGCTTTACGATTAGCGCCAGCATATAGGGCAGGTCCTGGTGGTGCAGACAGCGCATGGTATCCGGTATGCAGCCCCACAGGTTCTTGATGCTCAGGCTGACCC
>CAYWUK010000079.1:0-7682 GCA_964461475.1 uncultured Dehalococcoidaceae bacterium | reverse complement strand
CACCCAGGGCTGCTTGCAGGTGTATTTGAGGTAGCGGTAAAGGGAGCTTGAGTTGCCGATGCTCTTTATCTTGCTGCTCTCGCTGGGCGGGAACTGGCTGAGGAATGCCTGGTAGATCGGGTTTTTGCGGTGGGTGATGCAGGTGACGGTGAGATATGGCATCACATCCCGTTTGCCCACGTAGCCCAGCGCCTCGCCGAAGGGCGCTTCCGGCTCAATCTCGTCGGTGGACAGCAGCCCCTCGATGACAATCTCGGCGTGGGCCGGAACCTCAAGGTCTATGCTTTTGCACTTGACCATCTCCAGGGGTTCCCCGGCAATGGCGCCAACGTAAGCGAACTCGTTGACTTCGTAGGGGAGCTTGGTTACGGCGACGAAGCCGAGGCTGGGCGGCCCGCCGATGACTATGGCCGCCGGCAAAGGCTTGCCCATCTTTCCCGCCTTGGACACATGCACGGCGGCGTGCTGGTTTACCGTGAAGAACTGGACGCCTGTTCTCGTGGGCGACTTTACGTGCGCCCTGTACATGCCGAGGTTGGGCACCCCGGTCTCCGGGTCTTTGCTGACGACATAGGGCGACGTGATGAATGGGCCGGAATCGTAGCCCGGGGTGGATATCTGGACGGGAAGTTCCTCCAGGCCGCCATGCTCAAGAAGGCCGTCGCCGATGTGGACTACCTCCTGAACCGGCCCGCTTTTGACTACCACCGGCTCGATGGGGTTTGCCTGCACCTGCACCCACTTTTCTGTTATCTTGTCCGGGGCGCAGTTCATGCCCAGGGCATAAATCTCCCTGCTGGCCGCTATTACGCCCACTACCAGAGGGATGTCGTACTTCTTCCCTTTAGAATCAACTATGTTCTCAAACATGAAGCCCTTGCGCTCTTCTTCGGGGAGCCCCCTGAACTGTAACCTGACCAGGGGCAGCAGCTCCGTGTCTTTGTTTATCTCCCGCTTTATCCTGATTAGCTTGCCCTTCTTTTCCAGGTTCTCCAGGTGTTCGCGCAGGTCCTTGTAATAGGCCATTTTCGCCTCCCGTTTCTCTTGGCTCTTTTTATGTATTTCTCTCGCTCGACAGTCGCAATCACAATTGTAGCAGCTAAATATCCCTTGCGCAACCAAGTATGGACTGGTAAAGTTCACTCATTGCAAGGAGTGCATAATTAGGCTATACTGCCTGCAATAGATAAAGCAGGCAGGAGGCAAAACAAAACATGAGTGGAATGCCGGAACCATCAGGTTGGGAAAAAGTAATAAGGTCGGTGTCATCCGTGAAAACTAGGAGTGCACTTGCCGCCCTTGTGTTAGTTCTTCTATTTTTTATGTTTTGGATAACTCTATTTCTCACTACCGATATACTGAAATGGGTGTTAAGTATTATAATTGTGCTAATATTCGGAATATTTGCATACTTAGTTGTGTGTGTAAGAGATATCACCATGCCGGAAGAAAAGGTAAGAAAGTTAAATAAAGGAAAATAGAGGAGAGAGCCTAATGGAGAGGCAACGATTGTACTTTAATGCTGACGACCGGGAGGGCGCTGAGATGAAAATAGCGGAGAAGTTTGGTAAGTATACGGTGGCCACATTCATAATTATGGGAATTGGATTATTCGTTTGGTTAATTAGTTTACCCCTATACGCATTCTTTAATATAGACACAGACATATTCGGGGCGTTTATTTTTCTCGTTGGGTTAATACTTTATATTTCAGGGCTTATTGTTAAGAGGGTTAAAAATGGTAGCCGGGCGAGGTAATGCGCTTCGTTCGATGCTCTTTTAGCAGGACAGTAAAATAAGAAGGGGAGCGTTTCGGCTCCCCTCTCTTTATGCCCTGTTGTTCGTGGCTTTATCTTTTGAAGCTGGAATAGACCGCCCATGCCTGTTCAATGGCCTTATCGCGGGCTTTCAAGGCTTCATCTATGGCGGCGCTGCAGGCGCTTTGCCCATGTGCTATCTTTCCCTGACAGGCCAGGTCGGCTTCCTGCTTGGCCTTTTTGAGGGCTTCCTCTGCCTGTTGCAGGGCATCGCTGTGGGCTTTTATTGCCTTAGCTATGGACTCTTCGCGCTCTTGCGAGGCTACGGCTACGAGCACGTCGCAGCTATTTCGTGCTTGCTGTTCGGCTTTCTCGTAGTCTCTGGTGGCCTTTGCCTCGGTCTCCTTATAAGACTTTGCCAGTTGCTGTTCAGCCTCCATGTATGCCGTATAGGCGTTCTGGGCCTGGCTGAGCAGCTCGGCAAGCGGGCTTGCGGCCTTTTCTTCAACCGGCTGTTGGACCTCCCGAGGCGCTTCTGCGGCCTTGGCCAATTTTTCGTCTTGTGCTTTGCCAGGCGCTTTTTTGTTTTGTTTTAGTGTTTCTACTACCATTGGCTGCATCTCCTTATGCACTTTATTTTATCGTTCATACGGCTTGTTTTCACGGATATTTTTTGCTGGCTTACAGAAATGATATAGATTTCGGGCATGGTGGACATGGTGGCGGACACCCATTTTGAATCGGTGGATTTTCGTAATTTATGCAAAAAGGTATATAATGTATCTGTAATTAATCGTATCTCACCGGAGCGGCACGATTAAGAATCAGGATATTCTTTCCACAATTAAAGAGATTAGCGAGGTTTTGTCATTAACGAACGAGCCCAGACAGCTTATTGAGACGGCTGTGGATGCAATTATAGATATCCTCGGTGTTGATTGCTGCTGGGTCCAACTGGTCAGCCACGGCAGCAATAAATTATCTCTTATCGCTTGCCGGGGTTTTGATTCGGATATGAAACGCGAAGTATCCCTGATGGATGCTGGCCATCTTTTCGGCAATGAAATAGTAGGCCTGGGGAATAGAATCGTTATCCCTGATTTAAGTCAGGATGGGCGATATAGCATATCGACATTTGAAAAGGCAGGATTTTCTTCTCTGATTGCCATGCCCATAATGACATACAAGATACACGGCATTATGGGATTTGCATATAGGGTCAGGAAGAAGTTCAATAAGGATTTCTCCGATTTTCTTGCCGTCGTTGCTAATTTGATAGGTATGGCTTTGAATAAGTCTATGCTCCATAAACTGACCCTGGCAAGGGAGAGTGAATCGAACAAGGACAATCCCTTGGTGGAGGCAGCGGCCGCGTCTGACTGCGATTTGCAGGATAGTCCGGCATTTGCTGCTGAGGTAGCTGTTGATATAGGACAGGGGAGTCCTGGGATAAGGGATGGAGGGGTTAATGCTTTCCGGGAGCATAATCAGAGGATGAGGATTTTTTCTGAGTCTCACAGAGCCTTAAGCTAGCGGGGTGTGGATATAGAGGGGGACTCTCCTTCGTGTGCAATCCGATTTAAAGGCGCGTCAAACTCTTTGCCCCTTGACATTTAAATGGGGTGAGGGTATAGTCATAACGGTAATATAATCAATAAAAGATATTTATATAATCATTGACAATTTGAAGTACACCGGTTAATCTCTGGCGCCTTGGGCGGGCAGGCTATTTTCTCATTGTGCGTGGCTGGCAAAAGCAGGTGGCTGCGTGGGCCAAATAAATTGCGGAGGGCTATTTTGGAAGTAAATGAGACGGCTGAAAGACGGTTGATGCAAAGGACATTTGATACCGGGGATGTTGTGGTAAATTCATTTATTGCTTTTGCCTGGGCTGCCAATGTTATCAGCAGGTATATAGAAAAGAATATGGCGAAGCTTGACCTTAGCAATACTGAAGCGAGGACCCTGGTTTCTATCAAAAGGAGGGGGGGATTCATGACTCCCACAGGGCTGTCTCAGTGGTTAAAGCGACATAAAAATAGCGTTTCCATACTGATTAGCAACCTTGAGCAAAAGGGCATGGTAAAAAGGTCGGTGAGCAAAGAGGACAGCAGGTCATTGGAGATAAGGCTTACCGCTAAAGGCAACAAAATTGCGGAACAAGTAGTGAAGAGTGAAAAAGATATGGCTTATGATACCCTTTCCGCCTTTGCAGAAGAGGACGTGGATAAGTTTTGCCAGTTATCAAATATGGTAATTGAAAACATAAGGCGCTTAATTGTGTGAAAGCAGAACATCCGGCTGATTTTAGAATGCTAGATTTGAACGGATAGCATCATATCTGTGGACTCAAATACATGCAGATTGCGCCGCAAGCCGCCACGTTTAACGATTCCGCTTTTTCCCGGGCGGTGGGGATTCGCACTCGGTAGTCGGCCATTTCCAGCAGCGCTTGCGAGAGGCCTGCCGCTTCGTTGCCCAGCGCCAGGATAAGCCTGCTCTGGTGGGAAAGAATTGATGGCTCTGCCGTGCCTTTGAGGTCGGCTGCTATCAGGGGGAAATTCCTCTTACGCAGGTTACTGGCAATTTCGAGGTACTGCGCGCTCTTTCTCAGCCATAGCGATAGTATCGCCCCAGCGCTTGCCTGGACACACTTTGGCGCCAGGGGGTCGGCACATTTTTCCGTCAAGACGACGCCGGAGAAATTGAAGGCGGCGGCGGTGCGGATGAGGGTGCCCACGTTACCCGGGTCCTGGACATCTTCCAGCAGCAAGATTTTGCTGCCAGCGTCATCAGGAAGGTGGCCGGAGTATATGTCCACTGGCATTCGGACGACGGCCATAATTCCCTGCGGCGTTCTGTTGCTGGACACATAGGCGAACTGCTTCTCGGTGAGCAGCCGCATGGCGTAATTGCGGTAGGGCGGAGGAGGCTCTTCTACAGCCAGGATTTCAATTATTTCGCCGGGGCGGCTGGCGATTATCTGGTTGATTGCCCTGTTCCCTTCCACAACGAAAGCCCCGGCTTCAAGCCGTCCTTTTCGCGTGGCTAAGTTCCTGTACCATTTCAATGGTTTTTGGGGAGTGTGCATAGCACCTTAGCCCTCCCTGTTTCAGGAGACCCGCAATTTCGGGCAACTGGCGAGCGGCGGTGTTAGCTTGCTCTGGCTCAACACCGCCGCGAAAGTATTCTTATATTGATTTCGTCAAATCTATTTTTGCTTCCCGGGCAACTTGGTCTATCTTGCGCTCAACCTCCGGGCTAAGGCGATTTGGTTGGTAGCTGGCCAGGATTTCCCTTGCCTTTTCGCGTGCTCGTTGTTCAGCGCCCTTGCGTCCGCCCTTTTCCCATGCCGACCACGGCCAGCGGTCGAATATTTGTGGCCGCCACAGCTCGCTCCTGAAATTCTTCAAGGTATGTTTGGAGCCGATGAAGCTGCCACCGTGTCCCACCTCTTTTAAGGCGTCCAGGGCTGAAGTCAGAGTTTCGCTGTCGGCCGCGAACCCTCTCGCTATCCGCTTCAGCGCCGAGAAGGCTTCGTTGACGAAGACCAGGTCGGCGAAATCCACCAGGACGTCCATCTCGTACTGGAGGCCTTCAATTACATCGGCAGATAGGGTTGTAACCAGCCCCACCATGGCCGATTCAAACCCCGCCTGAGCGTCGAGGACTTTGGCATCGCGGAGGAACCCCTTAGCCCTCAAGGGCAGGCCCAGATAGCGGGCCATCTGGCTCTGTGCTCCTCTCAGGATGGCAGACTCGGGGCTGGCCATGGCCACGTTGGCGGTGGACATATCCATGCTGCGCAGGGAGCAACTGTACATGGTTGGAGTGCCCGGCCCCACCGCCTGGGACAGGACCAGGGCAGACATAACCTCGGCGTGATTCTGGGCGATGGCGCCGACCATGGTCACGGGGGCGGTCGCCCCGGCTATAGCTCCCGAGGTGAGAAATACAGGAAGGCGCTGCCGGCTCACCTCAATCAGGGACTCTACCTCCGGTCGGCTGATTTGAAGTGGGGCGCGCATTAGGATATTGAAGGAAACGAAGGGCCTGCTGCGGAACTTGTCCTCGCCGCCGGCGGCCAGCGAAGCCATCTTCACCGCATCCCTGATAAAGCCGGCCCCCGGCGTGGCTGTGTAGATATTTTTTGAGGTATTTTTTAGCAAAGTCGCCAGGGCGTACCACTCGGATGTCTCCTTGGGGACATCCTGTGGGGTGACTAAAGAGCCAGCATAGGCAACGTTGTCCAGGGCTTCCATCAGGCGCGCAAGGTCGGCCAGGTCCCTGTCGGTGGCGGGGCGGTATTCCCCGGTTTCCAGGTCGATAACGCGGGTCGCCTCCTGCATGGGCGCCAGCACAGGCGTGTCCGTGGCAAAGTGGACATCGTACTTTTCCTCTCTGCCGTAGAGGACGAACTTCTCGCGCTTGGGGACTGTTTCCAGTGCACATTTCACCAGTTCCGGCGGGATTTTCACTACATTTTTGCCCTCAATGCGGGCCCCCGCATTCTGCATAATCTGCACGGCCTCCTGCGAGGGCATCTGTATGCCGATATCGCTCAGTATCCAGAGGGCTGCTTCATGGATGCGTTCCTGCTCTTCGCGGGAGAGGAAGCTTATCTGCGGCTGCATTTTAGCTGACCTCCAGTTTATCTATCAGCGACGATGCCACCTGGACTGCTGCAATCAGGTCTGTGCCGTACCCGTCGGCACCTATTACATCCGCCCATGACTTATCCACCGCCGCGCCGCCCACGATGACTTTAAACTGCTCTCGCACGCCGCGCTCTTTCATGCGTTGGATGAGTTTCTTGAGTTCTGGAGCGGTCATTGTGAGAAGACAGGAGGCGCCGATGATCTGAGCCTTTTCGTCTATGGCGCTGTCAATAAACTTGTCCACGGGGCAGTCAACTCCCAGGTCGACGACATCAAAGCCTCCTGCCGACAACATGGTGCCCACCAGGTTCTTGCCCAGGTCGTGAATATCGCCTTCTACCGTCCCCAGGACTATCTTCCCTTTATTGAAGCCCTTGTCCGTTGTTATCAGGCTTTCCAGTTTCTTTGCCGCGGCTTTAACCATTGCGCCTGCGCTTACCAGTTCCGGCAAAAAGTATTCGCCGGATTCAAAGAGCGACCCCACCTTGCGGATGCCTACGGCGTAGGCTTTTTGCAGGGCGTCCACCGGGTCTGAGCCCGATTTGGCAATCTCGTCCGTGAGCTTTGTCAGAGCATCTTCATCCAGTTCAACTATCGCCTTTTGGATATTTGCATATAAGTCGTTGCTCATTGAGCATCCTCCAATAAATGAGAGTATTTTAGGGGCAGTGTTTTGCTAGTTCCGGCGGAACGAAGAGAAAAGCCTAGTTCAAGACAAATTTAGCATAGCCTGATATGTTTGTCAATTTCGGAAGACGGCATGGGGGCACCGCTCAAGGCTGGCTTAAATTTTTTAGCCGTGAATCGGGATTTACCGCGTTCTCCCGAGTATGATAAACTTCAAAGTGAGGAGAGCAAAGCGGAGGGAGGCAGTTTATGGCAGAGAGACAGTGTGTCATCGTGAATGGGGCCAGGACGGCCATAGGGCGTTTTGGCGGCAGCCTGCGCGACCTTACAGTGGTTGACATCGGGGTGGCAGCTGTGAGGGGGGCTATGGCGAAGGCGGGGATAAAGCCCGACCAGGTAGATGAGGTCATTTTCGGGCATGCCCGCCAGGCAGGAGGCGGGCCTAACGCGGCCAGAATAGTCTCGGTGAAAGCCGGCATACCTGTCAGCGTTCCTGCTTTTGCCGTGAACCAGGCTTGCATATCCGGGATGCAGGCCATCATGCTGGCTGCCCAGAGCATAACCTCGCTGAATTCCGAAGTGGTACTGGCGGGCGGAATGGAGCACCATAGCAGCGTCCCTTACCTGAGCATGGATACTC
>CAYWUK010000078.1:0-7722 GCA_964461475.1 uncultured Dehalococcoidaceae bacterium | reverse complement strand
GGGCAGAGGTCTGGGTAAAAAAGTCCTGCTTGCAGGGCTGGCCTACCTTGAAAGCAAGGGGGCGCAAACCGTTGAATTAACCGTGGACAGCGAGAACAAAGCGGCCTGTAAACTCTATCGGTCAATCGGCTTCGAGTTCAAGGCTGGCTGCCTCTGGTATGAGAAGGCGGTGAACTAAGGAACGGGGGCGAGGTAGTCCGCCAGCACCAGCCGGAATTCCGCAACGATGTCCCGGGCGATATTTGACCAGTCAAATCTGCTGACCGAGGCCCGAATTGAACGAATGGCCCCGGCATCCGGCTCCGGCCGGGCGAGGAGCAAAGCTATCTTATCGGCGAGGTGCCGGGGGGCATTGTCCTTCAGCACATAACCCGTCTGACCCTGCTTGATGATGCTCCCGAGGTCGCCCACGTCAGCGGCCACCACCGGCGTGCCGCAGGCCAGCGATTCCAGTGCCACCAGGCCAAAGCTCTCATAGTAGGAGGGAACCACGCAGACATCGGCGGCGCTGTAAAAGAAGGGCATCTCATCCTGCTTAACCAGACCCCTGAAGGAGACGGAGTCCTGTATGCGGAGGGCACAGGCCAGTTTCTTCAGTTGCCCCAGCTCATGCCGACTGCGCTCATCGCCACCGATTACCAGCAGCCTCGCCCGCTGGCCATTCTGCAAATAGGGCATGGCTTTCAGCAACTGGTCTATAGCCTTTAACGGTTCAATCCTGCCGACGAACAGGACAATCTTGCCGTCGTCCAGGCCAAGCCGCTCCCTGGCTATCTCCTTTTTTACAGGCTGAAACAGCTCGAAGTTCACCCCACAGGGGACAACGCTTATCCTCTCCGACCTGGCGCCATAGCACTTGATGAAGCTGTCCTTCCCCCTCGGCGTTGAGGCAATGATGCGATGGCAATTCTGGACGAGGCGCCGCTCTGTTTCTACGCGGAGCTCAGGCTCATCTTCGCCGATGCCGATGGCATTCTTAACCGCGCCCAGCGTGTGGAACATGGCTACATGTGGGACATGCCACCAGTTTGCCAGATATTCCCCCACCCAGGCGGAAAGCCAGTAATGGCTGAATACCAGGTCGTAGCGCAGATGGTTATTCTTCCTGAAATTCTCCAGATTGCAGGCGAAGTCGGGGAGATGCGGATAGACCGCCAGCTTATGTATCTTCTCGTCGGCGCCCGCCTTGAGATGAATAAGGCGGGCATTCTGTCCCAGGACGATAATCTGAGGGTCGCGGGGGTCATGGACACGGGTATATACATCCACCATGTGCCCCTGCTTCCCCAGCTCACGAGCCAGCTCGCGGATATAAACGCTCATGCCGCCGGTGTCCTTAGCGCCCAGAGCGCCAACCGGGCAGCTATGAGCGCTGAGCATGGCTATTCTCAGTTTTCCATCTGGCACAGCGTTCTCTCCCCTACCTGATTATTATCTCACAACTGGACTGGGGTATCTCCCTGCCCCCTATTTGATATTTATACGGCTCTCCGCCCTTGAGGAAATCCCACTTTTCTCTGCCTTTGGCGATGCTTTCCCTAAGACAGAGGATTTTACAAAGCAGCCCCACGCTCAAGTAATTATACTGCGGGTCATAGGCGCTGTTATAAAGGTAGTGGGAGTTATTGTAATCAAAGCCTATGGTCATAGCCACTGGCTGCTTTTTCACCTCAACGACGCCGAACCTGAGCAGACCGATTGCGGCCATTGCCTCCGCCAGCGCCCTGAAGAACGACTCCATGCGGGCAGTCATGAAATTGGCTTTATCTTCTCTGCTCAGCGAAAAGAGCTTTAAAAAGTCGTCCATAAACTGGCCAGAGTTCTCGTTGACCTCTATGCAGCGGAAGTCCACATCGGCAGCCTCCCACAGTCGCCTGAGCTTTCGCCTGACTTCATGGCGCTGCTTTTTAGACAGCATCGCCAGATACTCCTCCCAGGTGGCGGGCAAGCCCAGCTCCACAGAAACTTCTTCTTCCCGGCAACTGACATCATACTGGCGGTCGCGCGCTATGCCCATGAGGTGAGCCAGCACGGCCGAATCGGGGCGCAGAGGCTTTAAATCAAGGTGACCTATGCCGTTGCTCTTCAAATCATCGAGCAGGACGTTGAAGAACTCGCTTTCCCTGCCGGGGGCGACGATGAAGTCAAGGTAATCGCAGACATCAACGCTGCCGATAATGGCCGCATTGCCCTCCTGCACCTGAAGCGGGGCAATGCCGATGATTTCTTCCCCATCCCTGGCCGCCCGGATATAAAGCTCAGCCCCCGAGTTAAAATGCTGCCACCAGGCCTGCAGCCAGGCGGGCAAAACGAAGATTGAACTCCAGTTTAAACGCTGATTCGGGGATGACCAGCAGGAAGCAAGGCTGGCGAAACTCTCCTGGGTAACGGTGTAGCTCACACTATCAGTCTAGCATTTCAGCGGGCCTCAGGCAATTTAGGTACGGTGGGAAATGGTCTTGGCTTGCCAAATTCCTACTCAAATTCACTGTCAAATCTCGCTACACCTCATTTATACCATCTAGCAAGATCCCATTAAATCCTTTTCTTAAAAACTTGACAAATGTTTAACATATGCTATAATTGTGTTATAATAAAGATGAATAAGCACATTACTAAATAATTATTACTAATATTCATCCAAATTGTTCGAGGAGTAAAACAATAATGTATGAGCCGGATATTAGAACAACAGAAAACATTATTAACAGCCTAAACGATATAGAGGATGTCCGTGACTTGCTTGGAACGATTCCGGTCTTGCCAATCATCGAGGAGGCTATTCAAAGACAAGCGTTAGTCGAGACTGTTCACTATACAGCTCAAATTGAAGGTAATCCTCTGGACATTCGTGTTGCAGAGAAGTTTCGTGAATACCAAACTATAAAACCCAAGGCCGATAGCGAACAAGAGCTTGTAAATCTATACAAAATGATGGATTTCATCCGCGATATTGCCAATAATAAGGATATTCCTATAAACGAGGATGTTATTAAACAAATTCATGCTTTTGTCGTAAGGGATATTCCGAGTCAAGGGTCACCAGGTGTGTATAAATTAAAACCAAACGCAATTCAGAACCAAGCAGGAAAACGTATTTTTCTGCCACCTAGCCCAAATGATACACCTAAGCTCATGAGTGAATTAAGCACTTGGCTTAGCCAACGAAGACTCGCTTTACATCCAGTAATAACTGCTGGTATAGCGCACTTGGAATTAGTGGCCATACATCCATTTGACAACGGCAATGGACGGACTGCTCGTGCTTTGGCAGACCTTCTTCTTTGGCGTTATGGATACACATTCAGGCGCTTGTTTTCTTGGGTACGCCAAGTAGGAATTGATATGAGCACTTATCACCAAAAATTAAGCGAAGCACTTGGAGTTGAATATGGAGCTAACGCTGACCCTACTGCATGGCTAGAATATTTTGCCGAGTCTATCGCTAAAAGTTTGGCCGAATTAAAGCCTGATTTACAAAAGCTTCGAGAATCTTTTATCGAACTCTATAATATGGGTGCAGAAACTGGGCTTTCTACAGACCAAATTGAAGCAATCGTATTTGCCGAATTCTATGGCAGCGTCTCCACGGCAGAGTATATGAGGACCAAAACTTTATCTCGCTCAACCGTAGTTAAGCGCTTAAGCGAGCTAGTTCATTTAGGATTTTTACGAATTGACGGTAAAGGTCGTAGTGTGAAGTATGTTAGGTCACTGAAATCAGGAATCCATAATCATCAGCAAGAACCTAATGCAGCACAACTTAAGTTAAAGTTTTCGGAGGAATCAACTAAGTAAAGACAAAATAAAAACGCTCCTGGCCCTCCGGCAAGGGGCATTAGGAAGCGTAGTTAGGAGATAACGGTGATGAACCCCCTAACCACTTATAATTATAACCTGTTTGTCAGGGAAGGTTGTTATGATTTCACCTCACCCCTAACGCCGATGGTCACGTCGGCAAAGGGAATAACCTTGCCGCTCGCCTTTATCGCCTCCCTGGCCATCTGCACTATGCCAAAGCAGCAGGGCACCTCCATGTGCAGCACGGTCAGGCTCTTTATCCGGGACTTAGTTAAAACATCGGTCAGCTTCCTGAGGTGGGCCTGGAAATCATCCAGCTTGGGGCAGGCCACCAGCAGCCTATGGTCTTGCAAGAAATCCTGATGAAAACCGGCATAGGCAAAGGGAACGCAGTCGGCGGCCAGCACCAGGTCCGCATTCTGTAGAAACGGCGCTGTGGGCGGAACAAGGGTGAGCTGCACCGGCCACTGACCAAGCGTTGACTTCTGGGGCGACGTGTCCCTAGGGGCAGTCTCCGTTACGGCTGGCTCATCAAACTGGACTACGGTGGTTGAGGGACAGCCACAGGGAAGTTTCTCGTCGGCCTTCTCCTCAACCGCCAGGTGGTGCTGCACCGATTCCTCATCAAAATCGGCAGCCTGCCTCTCCTCGATAGTGATGGCATCACGGGGGCATTCGCCCAGACAGGCGCCGAGGCCATCGCAATATGTCTCGCTGATGAGCCGCGCCTTGCCGTCAATAATCTGAAGCGCACCTTCAACACAAGAGGGAACGCAGAGGCCACAGCCGTCGCATTTATCTTCGTCTATCTTTACGATTTTCCTTAACGTCTTGGTGGTCATTTCTTCCTCCTCAATAATGCTGAAAAGATTAATTTAGCTATTTTTCTTCCGTCAGGTGCTTCCACCTCTCCTCGCCAAGGCACTGACGGGCGGAAGCGCACCAGTCGATGCAGGAAGGCGTCTTCTCGCGGTAGACAATGGTGCCGCATTTCTGGCACCTAATCCTCATTTCGTCGGAGAACATCTCAACGTCAGCGCCGCATTTGGGGCATTTATATAGTGATACCCGTAACTTCCGGAAATCTTGTCCGGGGCATTTGCTCGTCACCGCCCTCACCTCCTTCGGCAACTGCCTTTCGCCTGCTTATCTTCTACGAAAAATAATAGCACCAGGTAATGCCGCTTACTATGATTTATATCATATATGGAGTTTTGAGAAGCATGCGGCGGCTTGATTAAGGTTTGATTAATGAGAAGAAGGCAGGGGCGCTATACTTTAGGCGGCCCCTCGCTCAGCAACCTGAGCTTCACCTCATCAAGAATAACTATCCTGCCGCGCGCGGAGCGGATGATGCCGCGCTTGCTGAGATGGCTCATCGTCCGGATCGCCGTCTCGAGCGTGGTCCCGGCCATATCGGCGATATCCTGTCGGGTGAAGGGGAGGGCGGGGCCGAGCTTCGCCGAAAGCATGAGCAATGTGCGGGCAAGGCGCTGCTCAACCCTCTCGCCAGCGAGGTCTCTGAGGCGAGCCCCGGCATCCCTGAGGCGACCACCGAGAACGTTGATGATGCGCAGAGCCACCTCAGGGCGTTGCGCCAGAAAGGAGAGAAAGTCCTTTCTCCTTATAGCCATCACTGCGGTCGCGACCACCGCCTGAGCCGAGGCGGGAAAAGGCCTGTTTTCAAAAACGGCCACCTCGCCGAACATCTCGCCGGGGCCAAAAAAGGCAACAATAAACTCCTTGCCCAGCGAGGAATGCTTCACCACTTTTACCTTGCCCTCGGCGACCAGAAAGAACCAGTCCGGGGCATCACCCTCCCAGAAGACGAACTCGCCCGGCGAGAAGCTGCGCTCAAAAGCAAGCCCCGCCAGCTCAGCGAGCTCCTCCTCGCTCAAAACGGAGAAGATTACGGACTGGCGTAGAACTCCAACTTTATCAGTTACCTGCACGAAAGCACACCCCCTTCCATGACGATGCTTCACATTTGTTCGCCATTCTAATCCACAGCTTCCGCTTTGTCAACGCTTCACAAATAGTTGCCAAAATGAGCATAATTTGCTAAAATATAGTCAGGAGTAGAAATGGTTGATTCAACAGATGAACAATTAATTCACCTCTTGCAGGATGATGCTCACCGAAGCAGCGAGGCCCTGGCCAAGCAACTCAAGGTAAGCTCGGCTACAGTCAGGCGAAGGATAGAGAAGCTCATCCATAGCGGCATATTGCGCATCGCGGCGATAGTTGACCCCAGCAAGGTAGCCCTGCCCCTGACCGCCCTCATCGCCCTCAATGTAATGCATAAAAACCTGGACCCGGTGATGGCAGAGATAGCCGGGCGAAAGGAGATTAAGTGGGTTTCAACCGCCACCGGCCGCTTTGATATTCTGGCCCTGGCGTTGTTTCATTCCACCGAGGAACTCTCCGATTTCATGAGAAAAGAAATCACCCAGATAGAAGGAATAACGGAGACTGAAACCTTTATCTGCCTGCACGTAGAGAAAGGGCGCTTCTTACAAATTTAGGCCGCCCCCAAACGCCATCCTCGCTTGCTGCCGGCGCCACATATCCCTGCACGAGGGATGTCTTTCGCAAGAGGCGCCGGGCTGTCGGCCTGCCCGAAAATGCTCCGGCTTTTTTGTAGTTCGCAGCAAGGGCAGAGCGGGCAATGAATGGCCCTCCCGCAGCAATTTGAAAAGACCCCCGCTTATGCATTATAAATATAGAAGCAGCCGGCAAATGACATTCAAGGAAGGGGAGTAAGTTGACCAGAAAAAAGAAGGCAAGAAAGCCCCCGCGAGAGCTTACCCAGCGCCAGCTTTCCCGCTGGGAGCAACAGAAAAAGAGACAGCGCTTTATTCTAGGTGCCGGAATCACAATTATCGTCGCCATCATTGCCATAGTCATAGCGGGATGGTTTATCTCCGACTATGGGCCAATGCACCAGACCGCAATACAGGTGAATGACGCCAAGTTCAACATGAAATACTTCGTAGATGCGCTTAAACTAAGCTCCAGCGGGCAATCGCCGGATAATGTAAAATACCTGTTTGACAGCACCGTCAAAGAAATAGAACAGGACGCGTTAATAGAGCAGGGGGCTGCGAAGCTGGGAATTACCGTAAGCGACGACGAGGTGAAGGCGCAGCTCAAAAGTTTAGGGCTCCCCGACCAGGCCATATACCGCGACCTCATCCGAAGTCAAATGCTGACTCAGAAAGTGAAGGACGATTATCTGGATAATCAGGTGCCGAAGTTCGCCGCACAGAGGCACTTAATGGCCATGCTGCTGGAAAGCGAACAGCAGGCGCAGGAAACCAGGGACAGGATAGAGAAAGGGGAGAGCTTCGCCACGCTGGCTAAAGAGCTGTCCCTTGACCCCCTCTCCGCCAGCGACAACGGCGACATAGGCTGGCATCCCCAGGATGTCCTGGCCAATCTGCTGAACAGCGACGTGCCTGCGGAGCAGGCTTTCACCGCGGAGGTAGATGTTCTGAGCCAGCCGATATACGATGCGACAATACAGAAGCAGGTTGGCTACTGGCTCATCAAAGTAACGGACAGGAGCGCACCGGACGAGGCCCACGTATATGCCATGCTGCTGAGCAGCAAAACGGAGGCCGAGGACGTGAGAAGCAAGCTGGAGGCGGGCGGAGATTTCGCCGCCCTGGCCAAAGAACACTCAAAACTGACCAACGCCGAGGAAACCGGGGGGGACTTGGGCTCCGTTTCAAAGGAGACGATGACCCCTGCCTTTGACGAATATGCCTACAACCCCGACATCGTGCTGGGAACGCTCAGCGAGCCGATTAAAGACGATACCGTCCAGACCGAAGGCGGCTACTGGCTGATAAAGGTTGTGGCAGCAGACGATAACAGACGTATTGATTCCAGCGACCGCGATGCGCTGATGAATAAAGC
>CAYWUK010000077.1:0-7728 GCA_964461475.1 uncultured Dehalococcoidaceae bacterium | reverse complement strand
GTGCTTCAGTTGGCGGCGGTTTATGCCCCCTTCATGCAGGTTGCCTTCAGGACCGTGCCTCTGAGCATAGAGAAATGGGGCATCGTCATACTGGCCGGCGGCAGCCTGTTCGCCATTGAGGAAACGCGCAAGGCCTTGTTCCCCAGGCTCTTTACTCTGGGGAAGTGGCGGCCATTTAAAAAATCCACTTGACAGCGGGACTACCAGTAACTACATTGAAAGAAAGGCAGGAGCCAAAGAAGGCGAATAAAGAGAACTCAGGAGGTTTTGCCGGATGGAAGGCTTTAGATGGGACAAGGAAAGGTTATACCAGCTGGTGCAGGAGAAACTGGGCGATTGCCTGTTCTTGGTGGTCTCCAACCGTGAGCCCTACGTTCATACCCTCTCCGGCGACAAGGTAGTATGCACGCGTCCGGTGGGCGGGCTCACCGAGGCCCTGGACCCGGTGATGCGGGCTTCGGGCGGGACGTGGGTCGCCCAGGGCAGCGGCGACGCCGATAAAAAGGTCGTTGATGAGCATGACCGCATAGCGGTGCCGCCGGAAAAGCCGGAATACACCCTGCGCAGGGTCTGGCTGACCAAGGAGGACGTGGCCGGCTTTTACCTCGGCTTCGCCAACCAGGCGCTTTGGCCGCTGTGCCACGTTACCTTTACTCCGCCCTTCTTCCGCGAGTCCGACTGGCACGCTTATAAGAAGGTAAACCAGATTTTCGCCGATGCGGTCACGAAGGAGGTGGCCGGGCGCAAGGCGGTGGTGCTGGTGCAGGACTATCACTTTGCCCTGCTTTCCCACTTTATTAAAAAGCAGAATCCCGACTTAACCGTGGGGCAGTTCTGGCATATCCCCTGGCCGACCTACGAGATATTCCGCACCTGCCCCTGGGCTGAGGAGATACTGGAGGGGCTGCTGGGCAATAGCCTGCTCGGCTTTCATACACAGTCGTTCTGCAATAATTTCATGGAGTCGGTAGAACATATCCTGGAGGCCAGGATAGACACAGGGCAGTCCGCCATAGTGCGTCGCGGCCACTCCACCGTGGTGCAGCCTTTCCCCATCAGCGTTGACTTTGACAGCCTTAACGATGGGGCCGGGGCCGAGGCGGTGGAGCAGGAGATGGAAAGCCTGCGCCGTGAGTTCGATTTAAAGGGCAAGTACGTAGGGGTGGGCATGGACCGCATGGACTATACCAAGGGCATACCGCAGCGGTTGCAGGCGCTGGACAGGTTCCTCGCGGATAATCCCGCTTACAGGGGGAAGGTGGTCTTCTTCCAGGCCGGCATGCCCAGCAGGACTCAGATTGATACCTATAAAAATATCGGCGAGCAGATTGACAACCTCATGGACGGCATAAACGCCAAATACGGCAGCGATTCCTGGCAGCCGGTGGTGCCCATGACAAGGCAGCTTTCACCGACGGCATTGCACGCATTGCGCCGCATAGCTAACTTCTGCGTGGTCAGTTCCCTCCACGACGGCATGAACCTGGTGGCCAAGGAATTCGCCTCCTCGCGCATTGATGGCGACGGCGTCTTGATTCTGAGCCGGTTTACCGGCGCGGCCATAGAGATGCAGGATGCCCTCCTGGTTAACCCCTATGACATCGCCGATTTTGCCGGGAAGATAAAAGAGGCCATAGAGATGCCTGAGGCGGAGAGGAAGGCCAGGATGAAGAGGATGAGAGATGTGGTGGCCAACAATAATATCTACCGATGGGGCGCCGACAAAGTAGCCCGCCTCATCTCGATTGCGGGGGTATAGTGCAGCACCTTTTCCGGGCGTGGGAGTCCTTCGCCTCTGCCGTCAAGGCTGCCTCCCACGTCTTGCTCCTGTCCGACTACGATGGCACACTGACGCCCATCGTCGGCAGGCCGGAGGAGGCAATACTGGCGCCTGGGGTGAAAGAGAAGCTGCGCGCCCTGGCTGAGAAGTCGTCCTTCAGCGTGGGAATCATCAGCGGGCGTGCGCTTGCCGAGATTGAGTCTATGGTCGGCATTGAAAGGATTTATTATGCCGGGAACCACGGACTTGAAATAGAGGGCCCCGGGCTCAAATTCGTCAGCCCGACGGCCGAGGTGGCCCGGGAGCAGATGAAAGAGCTAGCCTGGCAGCTGGCTGCCAACCTGGGCGGCATTGAAGGTATTATCATTGAGGACAAGGGCCTGAGCCTGAGCGTTCATTACCGCCTGATCCGACCGGGGGTGGAGAACCAGGCGGCGGAGATATTTCACCAGCTTACTGAGCCACTGTCAGACGAAGGCAAAATCAAGATTACCTCGGGGAAGAAAGTCTGGGAAGTCAGGCCGCCGATAGACTGGCACAAGGGCAAGGCCGTGGAGGCCATACGGCGGGAGATAAAGACCCTGCTCAATCTGGAGCAGCCGATGACAATTTATCTCGGCGACGATACTACCGATGAGGATGCCTTCAGGGCGCTTCAGCAGCCTGATGGGTGGAGCATTTTCGTCGGCGCTGACGATGCTTCCTCAAACGCCGATTACTTTCTGAGTTCCACCTCGGAGGTGGAGGATTTCCTGTCCAAGTTAGCCGAGCTGAGATAAAGACCCCGCTCCCCCTGGCCCCGGCGAACATCTTGTATTCAGCTCTCCACGACATATCCTGCGGGCAAGATACATACTTTTCCTTCTTTGAGGAAGGGTATGCAGCACGCCCTCATTAATTTGGTCGTCTCTTCTGGCAGGGCGGTAGTGATATATATTCCTGAGCCCATTTCAAACCCGGCGATGGTGGATAGCCTCGGCACTATCCTGATATGCCAGTGATAGTACGGGTCCTCTTCGTCAACCGTGGTGGAGGTGTCAACCATGAGGTTAAAGTCGGGGTTGTCAAGCTCATGGTACAGGCAGAACAGGGTATCCTTGAGCACCCTGGCCAGTTCGGGGAGCTGGGCAGTCGGCAGCAGGCCGAAGGAGGCGAGGTGTTTTTTGGGTATAATCCAGGTCTCGTAGGGCACACGTGAGGCATAAGGGTGCATTATAACAAATTCTATGGTCTCGGCGACGATTCTATCTCCCTTGCGCAGCTCATCGGCGAGCATGTCGCAGTAGAGGCAGCGGCCCATATCGGCGTAGTAGGCATGCGCGACATCAAATCTGCGGTGGTAGTAAGGGGTCATTATGGGCGTAGCCACAAGCTGCGAATGGGGGTGGGCCAGCGATGTTCCCGATGTCCAGCCGTGGTTCTTGAAGATGGTGATGAACTTAAGCCGCCGGTCTTGCTTCAGGATGTTATATCTCTGGTGATAGGCCGACATTACCTTTTCTACTTGCTCGTAAGGCATCAGCGCCATGGAGATGTTGTGGGACGGGCTTTCAATGATTACTTCGTGAATGCCGAAGCCATCCATATTGTGGGTGAATGGCCCGTCCTGCCTCGGGGTGATGTCACCCTGGGGGGCTAACGCGGCGAAGCGATTGGGCACCACCCTCACTGCCCAACCCGGCTTTTTATCGCTGGCGGGTATGCTTAAGACTGCCTCGGGCGTCTGCGCCTCGTTGCCGGGGCAAAAGGGGCAGGACTCATCCCGCGCGGGCAGCTTGCGGTCGCGTTTTTTGGGGGGGCCCTGATGGGGGCGCTTGGCCCTCTCCGGAGCCACTATCACCCATTCCCTGGTTGTCGGGTCTTGCCTCAGTTCTGACATGTTATCCTAGTCTATGACCTGCCTAAGCAGTCGCGCGCCTTCGCCTGTGCCTGATGGTCTCGCCGCTCTGTATTTCATAGCCGGGGAAGTCGTCCTTATCTACAGCGCCGTATATCAGGCAATTATGCCCAATCCTCGTGCCTGTGCCAACTTTGGCCCTCTTACCCAGCAGCGTAATTCCGCAATTGAGTAATTGCGGTTTTTTGCGGTTGGCCTGAAAATCATCGCCAAAACCGATATGACAGTCAGGCTCCACCACCACTTCCTTGTCCAGGATGGAGTAATCAATTGCGCTGTCCCGGCCGACCAGGGCATCCGACAGTATAATTGAGTCCCTGACTACGGCACCCTTGCCTATCCTTACTCCAGGAGAAAGGACCGAGTGCTCAACGTGGCCCTGAATGATGCAGCCGTCAGATATCAGGCTGTTGGTGATATCGGCGGTGCCGTATATCATGGTGGGCGGCCTCGGCTGTGCCTTGGTGCGGATGGGCCAGACATCCTCAAACAGGACGGCTGAGGACATCTCCAGCAGCTCCATCTGGGTCTTCCAGTAGCTTTGGACTGTGCCTATATCGCGCCAGTATCCGTCAAAGCGATAGGCAAAAATTTTGGCCTTATCCAGGTTTCGGGGGATTACGTTCCTGCCGAAGTCATGCTTGGAGGTTATGCTCGCGGCATCTTCCTCTAACCACGTTCGCAAAATATCGGTTTTAAAGAAATAGACCCCCATGGAGACGAGGTTGCTCCTGGGGTGCTTGATTTTCTCCTGAAAGCCGGTTACCTGCCCGCTTTCATCCGCGGTCACCGTGCCGAAGCGGTGCAGTTCCTCTTCCGGAAAAGGGGTGACGGCTAAGGTGACATCCGCATCCTTCTCCTTGTGGAAGCTGAGCATGCGGGAATAGTCCATCTTGTAAACATGGTCGCCGCTCAATATCAGCACGAACTCGGGGTTCTTCTCTTCCACGAATTGCAGGTTCTGGTACACGGCATCGGCGGTGCCCTTATACCAGTCACGGCCCTCTTCGCGCGCGGGGTAAGGATGCAATATCCGCACCTCCCCCAGCGGAGGGTTCAGCCCCCAATCCGCGCCAACACCTATGTGGTCGATCATAGACAGGGGTTGATACTGCGTCAGCACCGCCACATTGCGAATCCCCGAGTTGACGCAGTTGCTCAGGGTAAAGTCAATGATGCGGTACTTGCCGGCAAAGATAAGGGCGGGTTTGGCCCTTTCCTGGGCGAGGATGCTTAGTCGCTCTCCCTGGCCCCCGGCCATGATGATAGCGAGTACATCATCCATTGTAATCCACCACCCCCTTGGTGCCTCATTAAGCTATATCAGCCGGGTAGAAGCACGTTACATTAGCAATAACTTCTCTTGGGTGAACAGCCGCCACCGGCTATCTTTGGCCGTTTTATCTTATACGTGTTGCGCGCATATGTCAATATTAGCCCTCTCAAGCGGACACCGTTTTGCTGGGATTGCCAGCCTGCATTTGAAGCCGGCTGATTTTAAAGAAGGCCCTTTATATCCTGTAATTTCTGCTCGTATTCCTTCAGGGAGCGAAGGGCTTCGTCCCCGCTGATTGCCCTGAATCTCACTTTGTCTCCCGGTTTCGCCTGGGCTAATTTGGGAAAGTCTGCGGTGATGATTACAGCTATCTTGGCGTAACCGCCGATGGTTTGCCGGTCCGCCATCAGGATGATGGGGGAGCCATTGCCCGGCACCTGGACGGCCCCCAGGGGAATGCCGTCGGAGATGATATCCGCTTCCGCCCTGTGCTCTATGCGCGGCCCCTGAAGGCGATAACCGACCCTGTTTGCTTCGGTGGATACGACGAACTCGGAGTTGAGGAAGGTGTGGATGCCTTCCTCAGTAAAATAATCGTCCTGCGGGCCGAGCATCACCCTGAGGCCATTATTTGCGTGATATTCAGGGATATATTGTGCCGGCAGCCTCCTCTTTGATGCCACTTGCCTGGCTCCGCCGCCCTTCAGGCGGTCGCCGGCGCGCAGCGGCCTGCCCTCAAGGCCCCCCAGGCGCGACCTGACATAGGTTGACCTGCTGCCCATAACCATGGGGACGTCTACGCCGCCATTCACGGCGAGGTAGCTGTAGCATCCGCTCTGCGGCTTATGGAAGGAGACGATGTCCCCGCGGCTTACCGCCACAGCTTGCCACATGGGCAGGGGGCTCTTGTTCAGGGTAGGGCTCAGATTGGCCCCGGCGATGGCTATTTCCGCGCCGGCAAGAACGCGAAGTCGCAGCCCCATCAGCATTGTCTCCAGGCATGCTGCTCCCTCGTCGTTGCCCACCAGCAGGTTGGCCGCCCTCAGGGCATAGTTGTCCATCGCCCCGGATACAGGAACTCCATATTGCTGGTAGCCATAGCGGCCCATGTCCTGAACTGTGGGCAGGAAGCCGGGCTGGATAACCTCAAATGTCCCTCTATTCAACATCTCGTCCTGCCGGGCGCCGTTTCACCTTATAAATTCCCTGCCGCACCTCTTCCTCTATCCGGGCGAATTCCTGAGGCGTTATGCTGACGAAGGTTAGGTAATCTCCTGCCCGGAGCAGGGTCGGCGGCTCCTTGTGTGGGTTGAACAGCTCTAAGGGCGTCCTGCCGATGAGCTGCCAGCCTCCGGAGCTTTCGGCGGTGTATATGCCGGTTTCCCCTCCGGCCAGCGCCACTGAGCCGCCCGGCACCTTGCTTCTTGGCGTCTCCAGCCTGGGGGTGGCTATTTTTGGCGACATTCCTCCCAGGTAGGGAAAGCCGGGCATGAAGCCAAGCATGTATATCAGGTAGGTGGCGCCGCTGTGTATCTTTATCACTTCCTCTGCGCTGATTCCGCTATATCTGGCCACGAATTCAAGGTCGGGGCCGTATTCGCCGCCATATACAGTTGGAATTTCGGTGATGGTGGGCCGGGGGAGCTCGCTGTCCTCCGCCCCTTGCTCAATGGCCTCGCAGCGGCTCCTCAGCTCTTCCGAGCTTATTTGCAGGGGGTTGTAATATACCAGCAGCGACCTGTATGCGGGCACGACTTCCGTTATGCCCGCTATCTTCGCCTTCTGGATGGCAAGGAGCATGCGCCGCACCTGGCGGCTTATCTGAGGGGAGATCTCGTCGCCGAACTCAATGCAGAGGGACTTATCGCCGCCGGGCAGGAATCGCGGCCTTTCATAGACCATAGCTTGGCCCCCGAAGCTTCGTTACAGAAAGGCGCCCATGGGCACCACGGCTACCCCGGCCGCCTCAAGGCGCTGCCTCAGCGCCCGGGCAAGCTCCACCGCATGTGGGGTATCGCTGTGCAGGCAGATGGTGTCTCCCTTTACTGCAACTTCCTCGCCATTGATGGCTGTTATCTTGCCATCGACGACGATTTTTAAAGCCCTTTCCGTAACCTCTTTGATGTCGCAGATGACCGCATTGGGCTGGTTCCTGGGCACCAGAGTGCCATCCGGGTTTACAGCACGGTCGGCGAACACCTCGCTGGCTACCCTTAGCCCGCTCTCTCTGCCCGCTTTGAGCCAGGCGGAGCCGGCCAGCCCGACCAGTATGAGGTCGGCATCTATCTCGCGGACTGTTTCCGCGAACGCCTTGGCCAGTTCCTCGTTTCTGGCACCCATATTGTACAGCGCGCCGTGCGGCTTGACGTGCTGAAGCCTCTTCACCCTGGTGAAGGCCTGCAGGGCGCCGACCTGGTAGGTGATGTAAGTGCGGATTTCCTCGGCGCTCAACCACATATCCCTGCGCCCGAAGCCCATGAGGTCGGGAAAGCCGGGGTGAGCGCCGATGGCTACCCCCGCCTTCTCTGCCAGGCGGACTGTCTGCATCATGCACATGGGGTCGCCGGCATGAAATCCGCAGGCGATATTGGCCGACGAGATGTAGGGCATGAGCTTCTCGTCAAAGCCCAGTTTGAAGGCGCCAAAGCTTTCCCCCATGTCGCAGTTAAAGTCTATTCTTTTGCCCATCTCGCTTTTCTTGGCGCTAAGGTAAATTGAGGCCTGATTCAGAATAGCCTATTAACAGACTAGCCTGAATGAGCTAATAGTCTATGC
>CAYWUK010000076.1:0-7852 GCA_964461475.1 uncultured Dehalococcoidaceae bacterium | reverse complement strand
TTTCTCGAACAGAAAGAAAGGAGGCAGGTGTCACTAATCACCTGAACGAGTACAAAAGCTTGACAAAAACGAGCAATAAGTTTAAAATTGTTTTAACAAAGCAATATTTATTTTGCAGGTAGCATGCCAATCTGGGATAACTACTTTAACGTAATAGAGTCAAGTCGCCGCCTGAGAGTCCATCCCGAGACGGTAAAGCGGCTCTGCCGACAGGGAGATTTACCTGCGGTCAAAATTCACAATACCTGGCTGATTGACCGCGATGTTCTGGATAATTTTGCCGGAACCTACAACCCTACCCGCGGCGCCAGGAGAAAACTGCTAAAATGAGTACAAAAGGGATAAAACAACTAAAAAGATACATTGCTATCTCCTGCATCCTGATATTGCTATTGACCCTGCTGGCAGCATCCTTGCCAGGTACGCCAGCCTCAGCAGCCCCACTGATTACGCTGGAGCCAACCTCCGGAGCAGCAGGAACGCAGATTACTATTACGGGGACAAACTTTGAGTCCTACCGGGGAGACAGGATTTTTATTTTCTTTGACGATGAAGAAATAGCCGGCAGTTTGACAAATGTTCCCCAGACAGGGACTTTCAGCATGGATTTCGTCATCCCTGTGGATACAGTTTCGGGGAGGCACTGGATTAACATCAAAAACGATAGCGGTATCACCTTAGCGAGCAACTTCTTCATCATTCCTGAGACCAGAATAAACCTGGATAAAGTCGTAGGCGCCGTTGGCACCGAGATAACCGTCTCCGGCACAGGCTTTTACGTTGGCAGAATGGCAACCATTTATTACCACAACAGGGCTGCTAAAGAAAGAATAGGCACTGCGGTCTCTAACAACACCGGTGAATTCAACTTGCAGATTTCAATCCCCGAAAGCAGCGCAGGTATTCACAAGATTACCGTTGAGAATGCCGAAGGCAACTCAGCTGAAGCTGAGTTTGAGGTAGTCCCCTCCATAACCATCAATACAAACTCCGGCGTGCCCGGCGACATATTAACCGTAAAAGGTAACGGCTTCGCCTACAAGAGCGATATCAACATATACTTTGATACTTATGAAATGGCTTACGCCAGAGCCGATGAAAATGGCAACTTCGAGGCCGTCTTCAATATACCCACTGTGAAGTCCGCGAGCTATGCGGTGCAAGCGGAAGATGAAGATGGCAACACAGACAAGGCAAATTTCACCATCACTGCCGGAGTCAGCATTGACAATACCAGCGGCCCGATTGGCTCTACGACAACCATCAGAGGCAGCGGCTTCAAATCAAACGCGACCATTAGCGTGCAATATGATTCTGACCAGGTAGCCGCCACTACATCTAAAAATAACGGCGACTTCTCCATAACCTTCAGCATCCCCAGAAGCGCCGGAGGCAGTCATGTCATTACCGTAGGCGATGGCACTACCACTAAAAAGCTCAGCTTCAATGTAGAATCAATTGCTCCTAAAATACCGTTACAAATGCTCCCGGCAAACGCCAGTGAGACTAAAGCGACGGCGTACTTCGACTGGGAAAGCGTCAGCGACCCCAGCCAGCCAGTCACCTATGGCCTGCAAATCGCTTCAGACCCTAATTTCGCCACCATAGTGCTGGAAAAGAAAGATTTAATTGCATCAGAGTATAATCTAACTGAAAAAGAGCAACTGACGACCTCGGAAGGAAACAAGACCACTTACTACTGGAGGGTGAGCGCCACCGATGGTGCCTCCAACGAAAGCGAGTGGGCAACTCCATGGTCCTTCTATATAGCCACACCAAAGGTGCCTACGCCAGTAACGCCAGAAGCGAACATTGAAACCAACGCACAGATACTGTTTGATTGGGACGATGTCGTCAGCATGAACCCTCCGGTAACATACACCCTGCAAATTGCCGCCGACCGGAATTTCACCAATATTCTACTGGAGAAGAAGAACCTCACCCAATCCGAATACACCCTTACCTCGGAAGAGGAGCTGGCAGCGGTTAAAAAGGAGGCCCCATACTACTGGCGGGTGAAGGTTAAAGACAGTGTCGCCATGGAGAGCACGTGGTCAGAGCCACAGCCATTCATCGTCAGTCCTTCCTTTTCTATGCCCAATTGGGTAATATATATATTGATAGCTCTTGGGGGTATAATCATCGGCTTCCTTACCTTCTGGTTAGGCAGGAGGACCGCTTATTACCAGAAACCTTATTAAAACCCCATAGGCATTCAGGAGGTAGCTTTATGCGATATTTAAAAACCTTAAGGATATTAAGCATAGTGGTGATTCTTTCCCTGCTGGGAATAATGCTGCAGACTGCTCCCGCAAAGGCGGTTCAGGATATCGCCATCTCTCCCAGCGAGGGGCAAATTGGCGACACAATCACCATAACGGGAGATGGGTTCAGCGCCAGTGTCCCCGGCGGCACTCAGAAATATATTGATGTCTACTTTACCAGCGATGAAGTAGTGATAAACGACGATATCGATGACGAAGTTACGACCTATGCGCGGGTGAAACAGGGGATATGGATTGACGAAACCGGGGTTCTTCAGACTCCGGCAAAGTTCGTAGTTCCTTCGGTTATGGACGATGGCACCGATGACGCAGATGTAACAAGCGGCACTTACTACGTTTGCGCTACCCTTTACTATACCAACCCCGATTTACCCCAAACCAGGATAAAAGCCGTCGCTGAATTCACCGTTGCCGGCGGGGAGATTACCCTCAGCCCCACCAAGGGTAAGGTGGACAGCGAGCTTGAGATTAGCGGCGTCAATTTCGTCGCCAGCAAGACTATCAGCATTGAGTTTGATGGAGATGAAATTGATATAGAAGACGGCTCCACTAAAACCGATAGCAAAGGCGAGTTTGACTCCTATATCCTCATCCCGGAGAGCACCGCCGGAAAGCATACTGTAACCGTCACCGTATCCGGCACCGTGGTCGAGGCCGATTTCACCGTTCAGCCTGAAATAGTGATGAATAAAACATCAGGCGAACCTGATACAGAAGTAACCGTCAGCGGCACTGGCTTCAAAAGAAGGACAGAGGTCACTGTATGGTTTTCCACCGTTGGCGTAGCCACCCAGAATACGGATACTAAAGGCAGCTTTAGCGCTCAATTCAAAGTGCCTAGCCTTGACCCTGCCCTATATAGCGTTGAAGGCGATGATGGAGAGAACACTGCCTCAGCCGGGTTTACCGTACTAGCCCCGGCCAACCCCCCTCCAGCACCCACTCCAACCCCAACACCCACACCTGCTCCTACGCCCACACCACCACCCGTAACCACCACAGGCAGCATAAGCCCGGTCAGCGGCCATATCAACACGGACCTTCTTATCACCGGCAGCGGCTTCGGAGCTGATAAGACAATCACCATAACCTATGATGATGAACAAGTAGCTACGGCCACTGCCGACAGCAACGGTGCTTTCCTGGCGGGCTTTAAGGTCCCAGCTAGCAAGCACGGAATCCACACGATAGCCGCCTCAGATGGCACCAACAAACAGGAGTTCACCTTCTCCGTAGAATCAACCCCGCCCAAAACTCCCACCACGCTGGAGCCAACGGTTGGCATGCAAGCAAAGCTGCCGATAACCTTCTCATGGCAAGCCGTGACCGATGAAAGCCCGCCGGTCACTTATACCCTGCAAATTGCCACTGACCCTAACTTCTCCACCGCCGCCATAGTGCTGGAGAAAAAACTCACTAAAACAGAATACATAGTCACCAAAGATGAGCTAAATCCAGGTAGCAATGATAACGTTTACTACTGGAGGATAAAGGCCACAGATGCTGCTTCAAACGAAGGGCCATGGGCCAGCGCCGGGGAATTCTACCTGGCTCCTCCCTTCGCCATACCTGACTGGGCACTATATACCATGATCGGGCTTGGTGGCCTTTTGCTCTTCATACTTGGCTACTGGCTGGGGCGGAGGTCTGTCTTCCGCTACTAAGATATTCAACAATCGTCTCTATCATTGTTCCCCCTCCCTTCGTATTTGCAGGAGGGGGAACTTAATTTAATGAAGTTAGGCCGTCATTTTGGCAAGGAATGAAAATGAATGTATATGAATCTACGGAAGGCAAAGGCAGGGTCAAGGTCAGTCTATCAGCCTTCAATATGGGCGATGACATCGTGGTGGCCATCCATAACGAGAATGCCCATATCGGCGCCATAGCCCTGGGCGAGTACGCCCGCGCCGAGCAAAGGGCGTCCTGCTCAGTCCTGACCAGGCTGGGACACAAGGACGACGTCATAGCTCAAAAAGCGGCTTACCAGATATGCAAGCAGACCCGAAAAACCACCTGCGTCACCGCTGGCGTGCACCTTGACGGCATTACCGAAGAGGAAATAGGACAAATCGTCCAGAACAGCGAACGCCTGGTAGAACAGTTTATCGCCAGCGTCTTACAGCCCCGAAAATAGGGCTAAAGCACGGCCAGAAGAAGGAACCGGCATGGAAGTATTGAGAGGACTGAAGGAAATAGCAAAACCCGCCCATACCGCTCTTATTATCATCGACCCGCAGCAGGATTTCTGCTCAAAGCAGGGTTTCATGGCCAGGAAAGGGCTGGATTTATCCCGAATCCGGGCAGCCATCCCCAGACTAAACAACTTCATCGGCAAATGCCGCGAGGCCAGCCTCCCTGTGGTCTGGGTCAGGGAGGTCTTCGCTAAGGGCAAGATGCTGCCCAACCTCATCGCAAAAAAGGTGGCTAACGACGACTGGATTGTCAAAGAAGGCGGCCAGGGCGTTGAATGGTGCCGGGAAATCACCCCGCCCGTAGTGGGAGAGCCAATAATCACCAAATGGAACTACGATGCCTTTGAGAATACCGAACTGGACTTGATTCTGCAGAGCAAAGGCATCAAGACCTTATTAATGACCGGCTTCAGCGCCAACGTATGCGTCGAAACCACAGCCAGGCACGGCTTCATCAAGGGCTATTATATCGTGGCTGTGTCCGACTGCACAGATGCCCCCGCCAAACACGAATACGAATCGGCGATGCACAACATCAGGACATATTTCGGCGAAGTGGCCACCAGCGACGAAATTCTGGCCCTGTGGAAGTGATATTGCTGCTGCCCCAGCCTGACTTGCCCAGCTATCTACGGCAAATCAACGTAGTCGCTGAGCTTCATTGATTTCCAGAGATCTTCCGGGGGGCTTATCCTGGTGGCAAATGGCGTGCCCGCCAGCCTGGTAGCATCAATGATAACCTTGGTCGTCATGTGGCCGCGCTGCGTGCCCGTTTCGTTGTAGCCGCTGGGGTCAAGGTCAGAGCCGGTCACCCAGGGGATGATGGAGATATCCCTCTGCGCGTTAACCCTGGTGGCAACGGCCCAGAGCACCTCCTGCTCATCATAGACATCAATGTCCTCATCGACAACTACGGCAAGGCGGGTGGTATGGTCGGCAGAGAGCGCCGCCATCGCTGCCAGCTTCCCCTCCCCCTGGATGCGCTTCTTAATAGAGAGATATACATGAAAGGAGCTACATGCCGAAATGGGGTAGTTCACCGCCTTTAAGGTCGGCACCACCCTCTTCACCATATCATAAGCTGCTGATTCGTAGAACAGGGCCGGCACCAGGTTATGCTCGCGGTGCGCCGGGTCGAGGTCATGGAAGATGGCGTCCTTGCGCATGGTTATGGCGGTTATCTTAACTATATGCACCACCCGTCCTCCCCTCTCCCCGTAATGTCCGGTGAACTCGGCGAACGGCCCATCCTGCACTATTTCCCTGGGGTTCTCCACCACCCCCTCAATCACCATCTCTGCGCAGGCCGGCACCTGGAGGTCAACCGTCTCAGCCGGAGTAAGCTGAAGCGGCTCGCCGAGGAAGCCACCCATCACCTCAAATTCGTTCAAATCAATGCTGCCCTTCGCCTGTGCGCCGAGGAGCACCGCCGGGTGATGCCCGATGCAGATTGCCACCTCCATCGGTTTGCCCAGCTCAGCGTAGCGCCGGGCGATATAAGCGGCATGGTGCGCCGGATTTAGACCCAGGCCAATCTTGTCCCTGCCCTTTACCTCGTGGCGATACACGCCGACATTGGGTATACCTGTATCAGGGTCCTTGCTGACCATAAAACCAATGGTGATATACTTCGCCGAGTCAAGCTTGCCATGCCGCGTCAGGGGTAACATGTCCAGAACGGCATCCTTTCCTTTGAAAATCACTTCTTTAACAGGCGCCTGCGAAGGAGAGATTGTCACCGGAGCTTTTTTATCGTCAATCCTCCGCTTAAGCTCTTTAAGCAGCCTCGCCCTGTCAATCTTCTGTGGGCACCTATCGTTGAAAGGGAAGAAAACAGCCTCATCAACATCGGCTTCGCCCGACTTTGGGTCAATGCCCAGCGCCATGCCAAGCATCTCATAGCTGCTGAACAGGTTGCTCACCGATGGGATTTTGCTCCCCTTTATTTGCGAAAATATTACCGGATAACGGCCGCCTTTGGCCAGCTTCTCCTGCAGGACGCAGAGCTCAAGCTCCGGGTCGAGCGGCTTTTTAAGCTGCACGTAATAATCAGGGCCCGCCTGTTTCACTGTATTCAAAAAGTCTCTTAAATCCTTGTTCATCTTCATTGCCATTCCCTCTATGAAAAATTATTAAGGAAGAACCGCATTTGGTTGATATACCAGTAATTAACTCCGTTTCCCGCCGACGAACTCCTCGACCTTACGCACCGCCTCAACACAGTCCTTGCCATAGGCATCGGCTCCTATCTTGGCAGCGAAGTTCTCATTTATGGGTGCTCCCCCCACCATAACCTTAACATCCTGGCGCAGGCCGGATGCCTTCAATGCCTCGATAACCTTGCCCATTTCCAGCATGGTCGTCGTCAGCATGGCCGACATCCCCAGTATGTCCGGCTTCTCTTTTTCAACAGCGTCGATGAAGTTCTGCAGAGGGACATTAATCCCAAGGTCAACAACCCTGAACCCGGCCGCATCCACCATTATCTTCACCAGGTTCTTTCCGATGTCATGGACATCGCCACCCACCGTGCCAAGGACCACCGTGCCGGCCTGCTCAGCCTTCCTGTCGCCGAGCAGCGGAGTCAATACCTCCAGCGCCGCTTCCATCACCTTCGCGGAGAGGAGAACCTCGGGGATAAATACTTCACTGGCCGCCATCTTCTCACCCACAATCTCCATGCCCGCGTTCAGCGCTTTGACCAATATATCCTGGGCGCTGTAGCCCGTAGCCAGCGCCTCTCTGACCTGCCCCTGAATCGACGCCAGGCCTCCCTTTATCAGCGTGTCTTGTATTGCTTTAAGCTGCTCCAAAATGGCCCCCTTCCAGCTCACCTTTATTTAGTTTCGCTGCTGTAACTGCTCGAAATTAAGGCAAGCTTCTTCCATGGCATGCAGGTTCTGCGGCGGCACATCGCGCGGCACGCTGCAACTGCCGCTCAGTATGAATCCACCCCCCGGCGCCCCCGCCTCAAGGCACTCCCTGGTAGCAGCGGCGACTTCTTCCGGCGTTCCCTGCAACAGCATCTTGACTACGTGCACATTGCCCATAATGCATGCCCTTGAGCCGATGGTGCGCTTCAAATAGGCGATGTCCGCCTCCTCCATCTTGTCCACCCACAGGCATTCCGCCCCTTCCTCTACGGCAACGTCCAGCCTGTCGCTCCAGTTGCCGCAAAGATGAAAGAGGCTCTTTATGCCGCGCTCTTTTAATTGCTGGAACTGGGCCACGCAATACGGGTGCACCAGCTCCTCATAATGCCTGCGGGAGATGCAATTCTTGTTGGCCAGCTCGTTGGTCTGGGTCACCACGTCCGCTCCGGCCTCGATGAGCGCCTCGGCGTAACGGGTGGCGACGGGAACGAAGTACTCC
>CAYWUK010000075.1:0-7886 GCA_964461475.1 uncultured Dehalococcoidaceae bacterium | reverse complement strand
TTAGCGGAGGACTCTACTTCAGGGTATTACTGTTTTCGGGGGTAAGGTCATATCAAGCGATAAGTAAAATAGGTAATGCAATATTGGGAATTATCGGTTTTATTGGTCTTATCTTTGGAGTTGTGTATATAGCAAACAATTTCGAGAGTTTCTGGGTATTGGACAACCTCATAAAAATCTCGCTTCCTATATCCTTAACAATAACTTATATCCCATTTCTATATGTAATTGCGCTCTATATGGCATATGAACACTTATTTATGAGATTAGATTTCTTCCTAAAAGAAGAAGGTCTGCGCAAATATGCAAAAATAAAAACATTGTTGTTATGCACGCTAAACTTGTCGAGACTTAACAACTTTGTAAAAGGAAATATAGGTAGATTAACAGCGTCTGGTGACAAACCAAAAATAGATAGGATAATTAGCGATTTTAAAAGTATTAAAGACAAGGAGTTCCTGAATTAAGCCTTGAGAGCAAAGGTGGGCTAAAATCTCTTTCCCATGTCCACCGTAGCGAACAAGGACGCAAGCCCTTTAGGGCGCGCAAGTAACGATGAAGAAATTTTAAAAAATATGTTGATTAGGGTATTGACAAGCATAGTATTCTATAGTATACTAAATATAATAAAAGTATACTATAGGAGGATAGAATGACAATAAAAGAAGCAAGACTTATTCTAAAAATGGCGTTCGAAGCAAAGAATGAATCCGATATGAAGGGCTTGATTGCAGTAGCTGACAAAATGCTAGCTGAAAGTGAGAAACAAGAGGCGAGTTCTCTAGAACAGGTTAACTTTCCGATTAATATATTTAGGAGACATAAAGGAGAACTATATAAAGGAGAATTATTAAAAGGTTGGCGAGTTGCTCTAAACGGTGATGTCTTCAATAGTCCATCAGCGGCAGCAGTATTTGTATCAGGACACCCTGAAAATGGTTGGAGGATGTGGAGATACATCGATGAAAAAACTAACACTGAATATCCTATAGATAGAATTCGGAGGATGGTAAATAGGGGGAAATAAATGAAGGCAGCTATTTATTGCAGGGTAAGCACAGAAGGTCAGGAACAGGATGGGACAAGCCTTCAGACTCAGCTGGAAGCATGCCAGCAGTACTGTCAATTAAAAGACTATGAAATAGCTTATAGGTTTAGTGAGGCATGGTCTGGGTTGTCTCTTGAAAGACCTAGACTAGCGGAGCTGCGTGAGGTAGTGCGCTCAGAGAGTGTTGATAGTGTGGTGGTTTATAGCCTTGACCGCTTCTCTCGTGATCCCGTGCATGGTGTCATTCTCATGCAGGAACTAGAAAAGCACGGAGTATCGCTTGAGGCTGCCACTGAAACGGTCGATAACTCGGAAGTAGGCAAGCTGGTTTTCTATATCAAGGGTTATGCTGCCAAGTTGGACGCTGAAAGGCGTAGAGATGCCACAGGACGCGGTAAAAGGGCTATGCTGAATAGCGGTAGGCTACCACAAGGTACTGGTATCGGTATCTATGGCTACAAGTGGCTTAGGGACTATAAGAAAAGGATACCGATTGAGAGTGAAGCCAAGATAGTCCAGCGCATGTTTGAAATGGTTGCCAGTGGTGTTAGCTGTTTCAAGATTGCTAGGACTCTGAATGAGGAAAGCATACCTACGAAATCAGGTAAGAAGTGGGAAGCCAGGACAGTATCTAGGATAGTCCGTAACCCAGCATATACAGGGCTAACATATTTCGGAGTTACTTCTGGTAAGGAAAGAAAGGCTACACCTAAAGACTTATGGCACGTGCTGCCAGATGTTACTCCGGCTATTATCATTAAGGAATTATTTGAGCAAGCCCAGGCTGCTTTAGCCAAGTCTAAAGAGTTGCACCCGGGCAAAGCACAACACGAATACCCGTTGACGGGTTTTGCGGTCTGCAGTTATTGCGGAAGCCCTCTTATTGGTGCTTGTCTGAGTAAAAGATACAGGTACTATAAATGTCGAGGGACATACCCGACAGCTTCAAGGAAAAAGATTTGTGATGCTCATTATATAAAGGCTGATTGGCTAGAAAACGTTGTATGGGAGAAGGTAAAGAGCGTCTTGAGTCAACCTGAAATCTTGCTTAGCGAATTGCGGAAGCAGGCTGAAGCCGAACAGGTGCAAGTATCAACAGGTAATATTGACCAGGAAATAAGGTCGCTCACAAGGAAAATGAAAGGGTATGCCGGGCAAGAACGGCGATTAATGAATGTGCTAAGGCTGCAAGTGGCTACACCTGATATTGTTCTTGATGAACTAAATCAGATGAAAAAAGAACGTGAAGTCGATGAGAAAAGGCTTGCCAGCCTCACTCAAACAAAAGAGAACATTGATAAGATGGTTGACATGGAAGCCAATCTAAAAGAGCTGTGCGCTAGAATTATTCCTGATTTGGATAACTGCACCAATCAAGATAAAAAGGATGCCTACACCTATCTTGACTTAAAGGTAAAAGCCACACCTGAAGGTGCTGATATTAAAGGCTACCTTGACCCAGGCGTGATTAAGTCTGATTCGTGCCTACTCACCACTGGACAAACATCGGCATTACCACGTGGGTGTAGTTGTCTACCCCCACCGGGCGGAGGAGGCCGGGGCTGGAGGGGTTGGTGGTCTCCAGTGATACCTGCGCCTCGCGGAGCACGCTCAGTACGTCAATCAGGTATTTGCCGTTGAAGGCAACCTTGGCCTCTTCGCCTTCAACTGCGGCATCAATCTCGCCAACATCATCGCCTATTTCCTCGGAGCGCGCGGAGACCGTCAGTTTCCCCGGCGTTGAACCCTTGCCCGGCGTTATCATCAGGCGGACGATGCCGCTGCCGTCGCGGGCGAAGATTGAAGCGGTCTTGGTCGCCCTCAGGAAATCGGCAACGCTGACTATCATGCGCGTGTTATAGCTCTGGGGAATCAACTGGGTGTAGTTGGGGAAGGCTCCCTGGACGAGCTGTGATACCAGTTCAATGTTCTTCAGCCGGAAGAGCACCTGGCTTTTATTGGAGTTTAGCGTTATATCAACCGCTTCCTCCTGTTCCGCTATGAGTCGGTTTAGCTCGGCCAGAGTCCGCGCCGGGATGATGACCTCCGTCTTCTCCTTGATTTTGGCCGAAATGGGCAGTTTGCATACGGCGAGCCTGAAGCCATCGGCCGCGGCCAGCGTCAGCGCATCGCTTTCAAACTGGGCATCAACGCCGGTGAGCACGGGGCGGGATTCCTCTGTTGCTGCGGCAAAGACAACCTGGCCGATTCCCTGGCGGAGGTCTTCAACCTCAATCCTGGTGGCGGCGCCTTCGTCAACCTTGGGGATGGGAGGGAAATCCTTGGCATCAACGCCACTGATGCGCGCCTCAAAGCGGGCGCATTTCAGCCCCAGCACCTTGGTCTGCGGGGAGAGCTGGACGCTTATATTATCGTTGGGGAGGGTGCTGATGAATT
Source organism: uncultured Dehalococcoidaceae bacterium (assembly GCA_964461475.1). Lineage (GTDB taxonomy): Bacteria > Chloroflexota > Dehalococcoidia > Dehalococcoidales > RBG-16-60-22 > CAYWUK01. Next base: position 4,441 of record CAYWUK010000075.1, on the reverse strand, counting down.
CAGTGAGGAGTCTGGCGGGTACGGTAATAGTCCCTTCCTCTTCCACTTTGGCGCCAATCCAGCAGGTAATTGCCATTTCCAGGTTGGTGGCGACGAGTTTGAGGCGTCCTCCGTCAGTGGCCAGCAGGATATTGTTGGTTATGGGCAGGGTGGTCCTGGTGGCTACTGCTCTGCTTACTATGCTGAGCCCGCGGTTAAAATTTTCTTGAAGACATGTTAATTTCATGGCCTCGCCCTCCAAATTATTAACTGGTGGTTGATTAGTATATAACAATAATCGCTTCTATTCAAGGGTTATACTGCCGCTTTTGCCGCCACTTTTTCTCACCAGGCGGATATTTTCTATTTTCATGCCGCGGTCAACCGCTTTACACATATCGTAAATCGTTAGGGCGGCTACGGCTACGGCTGTGAGCGCCTCCATCTCCACGCCGGTCTTGCCGCTGCTCTTTACGGCGGCGGTAATCTCCGCCGTGTGGTCAACCTCATCCAATCTGAGCTCAACCCTGATATCCCCGATGAGCACGGGATGGCACAGCGGTATTAAGCTGGCAGTCTGCTTGGCGGCCATGATGCCGGCCAGCTGGGCCGTTGCCAGGACATCGCCTTTGGCCATCTCCCCCTTCTTTAGCAGGTCAAAGGTGGAGGTCTGCATCCTGACCACGCCCCTGGCTGCTGCCTCTCGCTGCGTATCGGGCTTTGGCGTAACATCTACCATGCGGGCACGGCCGGAATCGTCAGTATGCGTCAGCTTTTTCACCGCTAACCTCCCACCTGGGAGTAAGGGCGGGTTCTGGGCACGTAGCCATCGGCCAGTTTGTGGCCTATTGGTTTGTTGCTGGCCGCTTCCTTTATCAGCCCTTTTATTTCCTCTGCCGACTTGCCATCGCGCAGGGGCTGCCTCAGGTCTGTTTCCTCTTTGCTCAGTAGGCAGGGGCGCAGCTTGCCGTCGGCGGTGAGGCGCAGGCGGTTGCATTGAAAGCAGAAATGTTCGCTGACGGGGGTGATGAAGCCTATGGTGCCGCTGGCATCGGGCAGGCGGAAGTATCTGGCCGGCCCGTTGCCCGCAACGACCTTGACCGGCTCCAGGTTGCCCAGACGGGCTAGGCGCTGCCTCATATCGGCGACTGAGACCAGTTTTGAGGACGTAGCTTCTCCCTCCGATAGCGGCATGAGCTCAATAAAGCGCACGTGCCATCCTTCTTTGATGGTCCTGGCGGCAAAGTCGAGTAATTCATCGTCGTTAATCCCGGACATGACCACCATATTGATTTTGACCGGCTCAAGCCCCGCTGCTTTAGCCGCCGCGATGCCGTCAAGCGTATCCTGGAGGGTGCCGTGGCGAGTGATTTGCTTGAATTTCTCCGGATTAAGTGTGTCTAGGCTTATATTGACGCGCCGCAGGCCGGCCTGCTTTAGCTCGGTGGCGTAGCGCGCCAGCAAGGCTCCGTTGGTGGTCAGGGAAATATCGTCTATGGCCTTTATGCGCGCCAGCATGCGTATCAGCTCCGGCAGGCCTGCCCTGATCAGTGGCTCGCCGCCGGTGACTCTAACCTTGCTTATGCCCAGCTCGGCGGCAGCCTCGGCTATGGTGCGGATTTCCTCATAGCTGAGGATGTCCCCGTGCGACATCAGCGGCACGCCCTCTGCCGGCATGCAATAGATGCAGCGCAGGTTACAACGGTCTGTAACCGATATGCGCAGGTAATTTATCGGGCGCTGGAAGGAATCAGAAAGTCCGGTCATTATTCACCATCACCTAGTCCATTATATCCTTCTTTTCTTTTCCCGCACAAATATGAGCGGGACTACCGCTGCCGCCGCCAGCCCTGCCAGGAATTGCCAGCCTAGCGTGTAGGAGCCTGTGGTGTCTATTATCTGGCCGAAGACCGGCGGGCCAAACATGTTGCCTATCAACATGAGCACGGTGCTCATGCCCACCACCATTCCCGCCCGCTCCTTCCCGGCCATCTCTCCGACGAATGTGATGTGGATGCCGCCCCAGCTTATCCCCGATAGCCCTAAAATAAGCGCCAGGATGCCCAGGGCCCATACCGGGCTGTCGGCAACCAGAAATGACAGCAGGAAACATGAGACGCCAGTGAGCACCACAAGCAGAAGGTAAACGCCTTTTCTCCTACCGCGAAACATGCGGTCGCTGACAAACCCGGAGGCCGGCTTGCCGAAGGCCCCTCCGGCCTGCAGCAGGGCCAGGAACCCCCCTGCCGCCACCACTGCCATCAGCAGCTTTTCTTGAAGGTAGAGCACGAAGTGCGCCAGCGCCGAGAACTCAATGGCCATCATGAACATGCCGGAGAATGAAATAAGCCAGATATCCCGGCTTTTGAAGACTTCCAGGGCGGAGGGCATGGAGACGGGGAGGGCGACCGTTTCCGAGTTATCCTGACTGGCAACCACCGGCGGGTCTCTATAAAACAGGAACGATATAATCCCGATTGCCATTCCAATGATGCCGATTCCCAAAAAACCGAAGTTCCAGCTTAAAGCGAGCGCAACCGCCGGCAGGGTGGCCGCGGTGACAATCCCCCCTATGTTGACCGCCGTCTGGTTCACCCCCATGGCCGTGGCCCGCTCCCTGGCGGGGAACCAGACGACCATCGCCTTGGTCACAGAAGGCATAATGCAGCCCATCCCCAGTCCGGCGAGGGCGATGAAGACCAACCCCAGGTGGAATGTCCGCACGGTGAACATGGCCGCCATGAAAACACCCCCTATCATTTCCCCGATGAGCAGCATCCAGCGCGGCCCGATTTTATCGGCGAGCCATCCGCTCGGTACCAATGTAATCATGTAGCCGAAAACGGCGGCGGACATGAGCATGCCCAGTTGTTCTGAGTTTATTCCCAGGTCTGCCTTGAGGAATGGGGCAAGAGGCCCGATGCTGAGCCTTTGCATGAAGGCGACGATATAAGCCAGCCAGCAAACCCCCATTATCACCCAGCGGTATCTTCGCCGGGCCTCGGCTGATTCTGGTGTCATAAGTCTCTCTTTAACCTTTCCAGCACCTGGCGGGCCTTTCTTGCTGCCCGGCCGCGGTGGCTGACGCGATTTTTTGTCTCCGCTGGCAGCTCGGCCATGGTCTTGTCAAATTCGGGGAGGTAAAAAACTGGGTCGTAGCCGAAGCCATGCTCGCCCCTGGGGGCAAAGGTTATCAGTCCCGCGCACTCGCCGCAGCAAAGCTCCACCTTCCCGCATGGGATGGCGATGGCGATAACGCAGCGGAAACGGGCGGAGCGCTTTTCCCGGGGGACATCCTTGAGCCGCGAGAGCAAATAGTTGACCCTGTCCGCGTCTGAGGCGTTTTCTCCGGCGTAGCGGGCTGAGAGCGGGCCTGGCTCTCCGCCCAGCGCCTCAACCTCCAGGCCCGAATCATCCGCCAGGGTCAGCAGCTGGCTCTCGGCGGCAAAGGCGGTTGCCTTAAGGCTGGCATTCTCCTCGAGGCTCTTCCCCGTTTCTTCAACCGTGGTAGCGATGCCTTTATCTGCCAGCGTGACCAGCTTGTAAGGCAGGTTGCGCAGCAGGTTTTTGTACTCGCGCACTTTGCCCTTGTTATTGGTTGCCAGAAGGAGCTGCTCAGTCAAGTTTGGCGAATCTTCCTTCCAGTTCAGCTTTAATCACACTTAGCGTAATATCCATGGTTTCCTCCTCGGGCTCAGTATTCGATTCCTTTTCGAGCCCGTATCCCTTTGTCGTAGGGATGCTTGATCTTGACCATCTCGGTTACTAAATCCGCCCTGTCAATTATTTGAGCATCGGCATTGCGGCCGGTGAGGATGAGTTCCACATCCGGCGGTTTGTCGTCGATGAGCTTCATCACCTCATCAAGCCCGATGAGCTTGTAGTGTAAAGCCACATTTACCTCATCAAGTATCACCAGGTTGTATTTGCCGCTGAGCGCGGCATCGCGGGCGGCGGCCAGGGCGAGCTTGGCCTGCTCTATCTCCTCCGGCTTGATGTTCTCGGGGTCAATGAAGCTCCTTAAGCCAAAGCTGACCGCATCAACGTTGGGCAATTTGGCAAGGGTGGAGTATTCGCCATAGGGGTAATTGCCTTTCATGAAGAAGACGATGAATACCCTGTGGTCATGCCCCAGGGCGCGGACTATTGTGCCCATTGCCGCCGTGGTTTTGCCTTTGCCGGTGCCGGTGAAGACCTGAACCAGGCCTGTGCCTCTTTTTTTAGTCAATTAAAACCCTCCGTCATATTAGCATATTCGGCGCGGTGCAGTCACCGCATGTCTGAAGTCCATTAGCGCCTCTAGGCCGGGTGTGCTACCTTCTTTCTCGTTCTGATGAAATGGGTGAAGCCGACCATGCAGGGCAGGGCTACGCCGTAAGCGATGAGCGGCGCCGGGGTTCCCATCCACCAGCTCACCAGCGGCAGCGGGATGAACAGGACGGAACAGGCCAGGGTTATGTTC
>CAYWUK010000074.1:4089-7935 GCA_964461475.1 uncultured Dehalococcoidaceae bacterium | reverse complement strand
GGAAAGGAGCGCGTTATGAAATTTGGGATTGCTTTGTCCACCGGTTATGAAGGCCTGATTTACCCGATTCCTTTTGCCTCGCCGAAACAGCTGGTTGAGCTGGTGAAAACGGCCGAAGACATGGGATATGAATCGGTATTGCCCAATGACCATTTCACCATTCAGAAATATGTTGCCGAGAAAGAGAAGCTGATACCCAACTACTATGAACCCATGATAACTCTGGCTGCCGCCGCCGGTATAACAAAGCGTATAAAGCTGATTACCGGCATAATCGTCCTGCCTTACCGCGACCCTGTTCTCCTGGCCAAACAGGCCGCTACCCTCGACCAGATTTCAGGCGGCCGCTTTATCCTGGGGGTTGGTTTGGGCGCTTACCGGGAGGAGTTCGCCGGCGTGCACCCTGAATGGAAGGACAAATCAAGGGCCAGGATAATGGAAGAGGCCTTGCAGTGCATGCAGAAGGTTTTCACCGAGGATACGGCGAGCTTCCACGGGGAGTTCTTCCAGTTTGATAACCTGAAGATATACCCCAAGCCGCTGCAAAAACCTTTCCCGATTTATCTGGGCGGCAACTCGGAGAAAGAAATGGAGCGCACGGCAAAATACGGTATGGGCTGGCTGCCGGCCTGCCTTTCGCCCCGGGCCATCAAAGACAGGCTCGTTCGCCTGGATTCTTATTTCAAGCAAGAGGGGCGCAGTCTGAGCGGCATTGATATTGCCCCGCAAATTTTTATAAGCATCGGGCGTAATAAAGAGGAAGCAATCAACAAGTTCAAGAATTCGGGACTCTACCACCACGTGGTCTCTCTCAAGGCTTCGACGCTTAAGGGCGACAGCATACTGGACCTGAACGATTTCAATCTAATCGGCAACCCCGACGACATCATCAAGAAAGTGAAGGAATATGAGGCGGTGGGGGTAACACATATCACCGGCCTGTCTTTCCCGGTTAAAGATGTCAAAGACCTTGAAAAACAGATGAAGATATTCGCCGAGGAGGTCATGCCGGCCTTTAAATAACATGCCGGGACAGGAAAGACACGGCTCTTTCCCGGCTCGCAGAACGCCATCAGGCGAAGGAAGGTAACGATGAACACAAAGCGCGCGCTCAAGATAATGGACAAGCACAAACTCGATGGCATAATCGCCAGCCACCCGGTCAACCTGAAGTATTTGTGCAACTATGACAGCTATGTCCTCAAGCACATCGCGGGGAATGATGCTTACGCCATTTTGCCGAACAAGCCCGGCGCTAAACCAACGCTAATCGTGCCACTTTTTGATATGGAGCTGGCGGTTGACTTACTGCCCTACGTGGCGGAGATAGTGCCCTATGGGCGCTTCATCTATTACCTCAATCCCGGGGAAAAACTGTCTGAAAGGGATGAATGGATAAAAAAATCCGCCCTTGACGGCACGCCCATTCCTACCGTCCTCGGGGCAGTGGCCTCAACGCTGAAGAAGCTGGGGCTGGACGGCAAAAGGATTGGCCTGGATGAGAGCTATTTTAAGCCGAAGTCCTATAAGAATTTCGTGGAAAACATGCCTTTAGTGGATTTTGTTGATGCTTATGCCATCCTGCGAGAAATCAGGATGGTCAAAACGCCCGAAGAAATAGAGCTCTTGGAGCAGGGCGTCAGGGCGCAGGAGGAGGCGCTGCAAAACTCATTGAACCTGGCCGCGGAGGGGGTATCGGAAAAGGATTTTGAGGATGTTTTCCTGAGGACGATATTTGAACATGGCGGCATTTCCATATTTGACTGCATCTATTTCGGGGAGCAGAGCAACTATAACCAGGTGGCGTGTTCCCCGGACAAGCGCCTCGCCGCCGGCACCCTCATCCGCTATGACGTAGGCTCGTCATTTAAAGGATATTTTTCCGATATTGCCAGGACAGCCGTCTTCGGCAAGCCAACAGAAATACAGAAGCAACGCTATCAGGCGATGCTGGAAGGCCATCTGGCGGCGCTGGAGCTGGTAAAGCCGGGGGCCAGGGCTTCAGACCTGTTCAACCGCGCCATTGAGGTATCCAGAAAACGGATTCCGGAGTTCAATCGGACGCATATCGGCCACGGCATCGGCGTCGAGCTGTACGAGCCGCCAAATCTCACGCCGACCTCGGAGGTTGTCATTGAGGAAGGGATGGTATTCAATGTGGAACTGCCTTATTATGAGTTAGGACGGGGCGGGTTCCAGATAGAGGACACTCTGGTGGTGAATAAAAACGGCTTTCGCTTGCTGACCACCCTTGACCAGGGATTGCTTAAGGCCTGACCGACGACGCCTTATCCCCCGATTAAATCCCGGGGCCGTGATAAACGAAAGCCCCGGGCTTACGCGAATACAAAGAGGTTTCATGGAGGTTACCGTGCTCTCCGAATCCCGGCGGCTCGGCGCTGCGGGGCCATCTTATTCCAGCTTGAAACAGGATGGCCTGCTTGAGCTTATTAAGAGTCGCCGCTCAATACGCAGATATAGTCGGAAAAAGCTCTGCCAGGCTGATATAGACCGCATTATCAGTTGCGCCGCCTTTGCCCCATCGGCTCACAATGCGCAGCCCTGGCGCTTCTTCGTTGTTAATGATGAAAGAAAAAAGACGGCCCTGATTGAGCGAATGGCGCTCAGTTTCAAGCAGGATATGAAAGGAGACGGGTTGGCTGAGGAAGTGATAGAGGCGAGGGCGCAGAGTTCAGTTGAGCTGTTCTCCGAGGCGCCGGTGATTATAATTGCCTGCATTGACATGGCAGACATGGAAAAATACCCGGACGCGGCGCGCCAGCAGGCGGAGGTGACTATGGCCACGCAGTCGCTGGCAGCCGCCATTCAAAATCTGCTGCTTGCGGCCAAGGCGGTGGGGCTCAGCGGCTGCTGGTACTGTGCGCCGCTCTTTTGTCCTGAAGTGGTCAGGAGCACGTTATCCCTCCCTGAGGGCAGCGTCACCCAGGCCATGCTCACGATAGGGTATCCGGAGGAAAATCCACCGGCACCACCCAGATTGGAGCTTGATGAAATCAGGTTCATCTTATAAAGACATTGCGATAATTTCCGGCGGGGTTGGCGGCGCCAAGCTTGCGCGCGGCTTCGTCATGGCCTTCCCCGAACAGTGCATAAATATAGTGGTCAACACGGCGGACGATACCGAGTTTCACGGGCTTTGCGTGTCGCCCGACCAGGATTCAATGATGTACGCGCTTGCCGGGTTGTCCTCTCAGGAAAGGGGGTGGGGCATAAAGGATGACTCGTTCCAGTGCCTCAGCCAGCTGGCGGAATACGGCGAGCTCGCCTGGTTTAAGCTAGGCGATAGGGACCTGGCAACGCACATCCTGCGCACGAAAATGCTCAGGGAAGGAAAGACATTGACGCAGGTGACGTCGCATTTAACAAGGAAGCTTTGCATTCATGCCAATATCTTGCCAATGACAAACCAGAGGGTGCAGACCTTTATCAAGACGGATAAGGGCAACCTGCCTTTCCAGGAATACTTCGTGTTGAAGCAGAAAGAGGTACATATTATAGACATCGCCTTCAAGGGCATCGGAAAATGCAGGCCTACCGATGAAGTGGCCGATGCTGTCGGCCAGGCCGAGCTGATTGTTTTTGCGCCTTCTAACCCTGTGGTGAGCGTTCTTCCCATATTAAGCGTTCCCGGCATGAGAGGCCTGCTTAAGGGGTCGGCGGCGCTGAAGGTGGCCGTTTCGCCGTTCGTGGGCAAGAAGGCCGTATCCGGCCCGGCCAAGGAGTTGCTTGAGGCCAAAGGATTTGAAGGCTCATCCACAGGACTGGCGCGCTTCTATTCCGGATTGATTGACATAATGTTTATCCATTCCTCGGATGAGGGAGAGA
>CAYWUK010000074.1:0-4079 GCA_964461475.1 uncultured Dehalococcoidaceae bacterium | reverse complement strand
CGTCATGGCGGAGACCATAATGAAAGACGCGGATGTCAGCATATTTCTGGCGCGGAAAATTTACCAGGCCTTTACCCAGCGAAGAGGGTTAATGCCTTGAGCATTCTGTTTGTCCTGCCGGTGAAAGATCTAAGCCACTCCAAGTCCAGGCTGTCCTTTGAGATAGAGCAAAAACAAAGGGAGCTGCTGGTATGTAATCTAATCAGGCGGACCATCGCAGTTGCGAAATCAGCCGCTTGCGCGGGCGACATCCTGCTGGTCAGCCGGGACGACAGGGTGCTCGATATGGCAAAAACAGAAGGGGCGTATTTTCTTGCCGAGCAGGGAAGTGGCTTGAACCAGGCCCTGGAGCAGGCTGCGGCATGGGCGCAAAAACGAAGCTACGCCGCACTTCTGGTGCTGCCGCTGGACATACCGTTTCTGGCGAAAGAGGATGTTGATTCAATTATTGGCCTGAGCGAGGGCAAAGAGAAAGTCTGTGTAATTGCCCCTGATGAGGCCATGATGGGCACCAATGTTCTTTTGGTCAAGCCGCCCGGCATCCTGCAATATCAGTTCGGCCCGGGAAGCTTTCTCAAACACCGCAGGCAGGCCAGGAACAGGCACATCCAGTGCGAAGTCTACCGCTCCATGCGGGTGTGTTTTGACCTTGATTCGCCCCTGCAGTACCGCCGACTTGTTGAGGAAAGGCGGACGGAGTCTGGTTTATGCCGGAAGAGCTAAGAGGGGTGGCCATAATACCACTAGCTAACATGCCGCTGATAGAGGAAGGGGACGACCTGGTGAGCCTCATAATTGGTTGCATCAAGAGCTCTGGAGAAGCATTGCAGGACGGCGATGTCCTGGTGCTGTGCCAGAAAATAGTCTCCAAGTCGGAGGGGAGCATTGTAAGCTTGAAAGAGGTGGTTCCCTCAAGGGAGGCGCTGGAACTGGCCGGGGAGGTCGGCAAAGACCCGCGCATAGTCCAGCTCATACTGAAAGAGTCAAAACGCATCGTAAGAAAGCGTCCTGGAGTCCTTATCGTGGAGCATAAAAAGGGCTGGGTTTGCGCCGACGCCGGCATAGATTTCTCCAATGTCCCCGGCGACTGTGTTACTCTATTTCCCGAAGACCCGGACAGAACGGCTGAGGATATCCGCAGGCGTATTTGTGCGCTCCTCGGCGTTGAGATAGTCGTATTGATAAGCGATTCCCAGGGGCGCCCTTTCCGCAACGGGGCAATCGGTATGGCGCTGGGGTGCGCCGGCATGCCGGGCGTAATCAGCAAGGCCGGACATGAAGACCTTTACGGCTATAAATTGCGCAGGACGCAGATAGCTTTCGCCGACCTTGTAGCCTCGGCGGCGGTGATGGTCATGGGGGAGACAGATGAGGGAGTGCCGGCAGCGATAGTGAGGGGGCTTAAATATCCTCCTTCGGATAGCACGGACATAGGCCTAATCCGCCCGGAAGCGGAGGACATGTTTCGCTAATAGCGGGGGCCTGCTATGAATGATGTGATAACCTATGCGCCCTCAACCACCATTGCCCTTACCCGTAGCTGCGCCAACCGCTGCCTATACTGCGGCTTCAGAAGGGACGACGATGGTCTGCTCCGCTTTGAAGAGATAGCAGCCATAGCCCACCGTGCCAGAGAAGATGGCAAACCAGAGGTCCTGGTTATGGCCGGAGAGAATGCCGACAGAGTCGCCTCTGTCAGAAGTGCTTTAGCCTCGTTAGGGTTCACCTCAATGGTACAGTGGGCTAAAAGGGTATGCGAGTATCTCTTAGAGCAAGAGCTGCTTCCTCACGTAAATATCGGGTGGCTGGGCTACGCCGAGCTTAAGGAGCTCAAAGATGTATCCGCCTCCATGGGGCTGATGATGGAAGGGGACTATGGCAGCCTGGGGGCAGTAGTGCAGCCGCAGAAAGACTTCGCCCTCCGCCTGCAAAACCTGGAGTGGGCGGGACAACTGGAGATTCCCTTTACCACCGGCATCCTGATTGGCATGGGAGAAAGCCAGAAAGACCGCATCCGCTCAATGCAGGCTATTATCGGCTGTGCCAGGCGACACGGCCATGTGCAGGAGATTATCCTGCAAAATTATGTCCCCAATCGGAACTCCCGCATCTCGGCTCAGAGGGTATCTGTGAAGGAACTTAAAGAAATCATCGATATTGCCAGGGAGGCGCTGCCAGAAGTATCGCTGCAAATCCCGCCGAATTTGAATTCGGACTGGCCTGAGCTATTGAGGCTCGGTGCGGACGATTTGGGTGGCATCAGCAAAGAAGCCGACCTGGTGAACCCCGAGCGCCCCTGGCCCGCACCGGAGGAAATGACTGAAATTTTACATAAGAATAAATATACCCTGAGAAAAAGGCTTCCCATCTATGCCAGGTGCTATAAACTGGGATGGTGCTCAGAAAAAGTGGGGCAAATCATCAGCGGATGGATACAAAGCGACCATGACTATCAGTACTATACTCAATGAGGTTGCCAGCGGCAGAGAACTCGCCAATGGCGAGCTTCTTTTCCTGCTGGAAAGCGAAGAAGGCCAGGATAAGATACTGGAATGCGCTGATAACTTGAACCGCCAGGCGCACTACGATGTGGTGACATTTGTCCACAACCGCAACATCAACTACACCAACATCTGCGGGAACAACTGCCTCTTCTGCGCTTACCGTCGCGGCGAAAACGATGCCGATGCTTATATGTTATCCATTGAACAGGTTCTGGACAAGATTGCTTCGGCGCCGGGCATTAGCGAGGTTTGCATCCAGGGAGGGATAAAGCCCGGCTTGAGCTTTTCCTTCATACTGGAGATGCTGCGAGAGATTAAAGCGATTTACCCCCATATACATATCCATGCCTTCAGCCCGATGGAGATTAAATACTTCTCTATTATCTCGGGACATTCGGTAAGTTCGGTCATAAATAAGTTGATGGCATGCGGGCTAGGCTCCATGCCAGGGACCGCAGCGGAAATCCTGGATGATGATGTGCGCCGGAGGATATGTCCGCAAAAGCTGTCCACGGTGGAGTGGGTTGATATCATATCCAGCGCTCACCGCATGGGCCTGAGATCAACTGCTACCATACTTTTCGGCCACTTGGAGAGCGTCGCGCAAATCGTGAAGCACCTGGATATCATCCGCCAGATACAGAAGGAGACAGGGGGCTTTACCGAGTTCATCCCGCTTGTTTTTATGCCTTATGACACTGCCCTGGGTAGAAAGTTCAATATCCGTGAACCACTTTCTTTTTCCAGGGTAATCAGGTTCCACGCCATCAGCCGCATTTATTTTCATGGGCTGATTAATAACATCCAGGTTAGCTGGCCTAAACTGGGACTGGAAAACGCCATCAAATGCCTCTCTGCCGGCGTAAACGACCTAGGCGGCACCCTCTACGAAGAAAACATCACCAGGAGTGCCGGTGGCAATTATGGCCAGAGGGTCAGCCTTGAAGAATTCACCGAGCGAATAGTCAGGGCGGGGAAGACCCCTCGCATGCGAGATACACTCTATAACCTTATGCCCAATTCCATTTTTGATTTAGCATTGGTCAGGAATGGCGGCTAAAAAATACCTAAACCAAAAGGAGGAATGATGAAAGAGATGGAAGATTTGAGATTAGATGACCCGGAAATGTGCCGGCTCATTGAGGAAGAAGAAAAGAGGCAGAGAGAAACAATAGATTTGTATCCTTCTGAGAACTACGCCAGCAGGGCTATACTTCAAGCCCAGGGCTCTTCTTTAACCACCAAATATTCGGAGGGCTATTGCGAATTTCGGTGAAATCGGCCGCTTGTTCGGGATGAAAACGGCCACCTGTTCGGGGAAATCGGCCACCCCCTTGGCGGCGCCGGACTTAGGTTCAGTTTAGTTCATCTTCTCATCATTTTCAATTGCCTCCTTCTTATCAGTTTTCGTAGCCGGAGACCGGGTACGCATGGAATCGCCTCTCATCTCGATCTTGTAGGCGTTGTGCAGCAGCCGGTCGCAGACGGCATCGGCCAGGGTAGGATCGCCGATATTGGGGTGCCAGTCGCTGATGGGGCACTGGCTGGCGATAATGGTGGCTCCCGCCTGGTAGC
>CAYWUK010000073.1:0-7940 GCA_964461475.1 uncultured Dehalococcoidaceae bacterium | reverse complement strand
ATTATAGCGGAGGACTCTAAGTCAGGGTGTTACTGTTTTCGGGGGGAAGGTCAATACAGCCATAATTAGAGAAGAGATTCTGATTGTTGATATTGTTATTTTTCTATTGGCTATTGCAGTTGGACAGTTAACAAGTTATAAAATAATGACTTTGGACAAGTTCCCAAAGTATTTGAACGTTATTTCTTTCACTTTCATAGTCTTACTAGCGTTGATTCTCATGCTTTCAACTTTCTATCCACCACACCTGCCAATATTTCTTGATAGTAATACTGGGACATATGGAGTACCATGATATATAGAAACTGAAATAGGAACCTGGCCCTCATAAGCCCTTGGTCGCTGTTTCGAATCCAGTTGCTGCCCTTATTCTTTTCTTCCCCTACGCAAATTCGTCTTTTGATAGAGCGATCAGCACTATGGCTGGTATACCCAAGATAATTAGAGATAACGCAGCTGCAATTGAACCGGCAAGAGACCAGTGCCATCGCTTCCTTAATATGGCAAATGTTCCACCTACAATGGCAAGCAGGGCAATCGCGATAGCTGGTATAGACATGCCGAAGATAATACTTGGCACAAATGGAGGCATATCACCTTTGCCAAAACCACTACCCGCATCACCAAAGCCGATAGAATAACTGGCAATCCCTAATAAACCAAGGAGGCCAGAAAATATAGTTAATATTCCTCCAATTATCGGTCTCTTCGTCTTGTTCATAATACTTCAAGTCCTGTCGTTGCCACTCGGTTTAGGTTAGTTGTTTCTTATTCTATCCTAATTCTGCTTTATATTCTATAATACATATATGGGAAAAGCAGTTATCTTATTACTGATATTATTGATTATTGCCATAATAGTTATCGTTGGACTATTTACTGGTCTTATCCCCTCGCGGAGTGCAACCTCGTCGGTTGAAGAAACTCAACCTTCTCCAATATCGCCTGCTGGCCAGGTGCCACCACCCATACCATCTCCTAGTCCTTCCTCTCCTACTCCCAGTGTTCAATCGTCTCAGGGTGAGGAAGTAAAGTTTGAATTTGCGGTCACTGACATTAGTGGTAGTGGATTATCACGTACAATCACAGCTCAAGTCACAAATACTGGAGATATTGATGCCCACAATGTATGGGGAAAGGTCGAGGTTTTTTCTAAAGGTTCTATTATCAAGCTTGGAGGTAAGGAATTCCTGAGGATAAATGTTGGAACTATAGCCGCAAGGCAAACTATAACAACTAAAGTGGCTCTAAGTTTTGGACTTGCTGATGGGCTTAAGATTTCACAGAATGGAGCAACCTTCGTGCTCACTATATATTCCGATGAACTCACGGAGGCCTTTTCTTATGACTATTCTCCTTAACAAAAGTTCAATTCTGAAAATGAATAATCGGTCGCTGTTTCGAATCCAGTTGCTGCCACTTAGTTTTTCTATTCCTCAATAATGTCCTTGAAGTCTACAATTCTCTATATTATAATAGCCAAATCAATTGTATCAATAAGAGGCAAGTAGTGGCTCATATCTAGCAATATTATTAGTACAGGAGGTGCCATCATAGGTAACCCAAAAGAAGAGCCAATCACCGAATTGCGGTTTCATCACATCTGCTGCGTGCCAAGAAATGCCATGCACCAGGGCGTGGGGTACTACAGGAAGAATTATATGCCCTGGGGGCCAGACCACCGCGTTGTTAGGAAGGGGATAATAAAGCTCATGCGTTCACAAGCTGATGACTCAATAACGGTGGTTGAGGGTGGAGATGTGCTCTGCCGAAATTGTCTTCTGTACCTGGACGATGGTTGCGCTAGCAAACGAAGCGGTGAGGATTTACTCAGAAAAATGGATGCGGAATTGCTTAAGGAACTGGGCCTACCCTTGGGGACCTGCCTTCCCGTCCGTGAGTGGCATAGGTTGATTGAACAGCGTCTTCCCTTTAAATATTGTCGGCAATGCTGGGCTTCATTTTGCCCGGCTAAAGCTAGAATATCATAAGCCCTCGGTAAGTGGTTTGAATCCCTCCTCTGCCACTTCGGCCTGATATTGAATCTTCAGGTAAAATAAAATAACCCTGATGTGGTTCAGGGTTAAGTTCAGACTATGTGGCCTTGTTTGGAATCTTAAGCCAAAGCTAGCCTAAGATTCTGAGAAGCACCATCATGCTAAGGCCGCCGAGGATTAGCGAAAAAGTCGCTACAGACATTGATTTCTCGACGATATTCATTTGACTCCATCTTGTTCCCAAAGTCTCTTTCTACACCTCCTTTCTAGACATAGTGATATAACGCAGAAGTAACAGAACAAAGAATAGATAACTAATAGTTGGGAGATTTTACGGGGAGAATTCCGCCGCTGTTCCCACCCCTATTTATATCACAGTATTATAATAACATATCCAATTGAATAGTTCAAGTCCGTGAAGGCCGGCCTGCACGGCTCGGGCTTCCGGTTCTAATTCAGCCGCTGCCACCAATTTTTTGATTGTCCTGGCAGCCTGGTTGCGTTCCCTAGACCTTCTTTTCAAATGTCCAGGTAGGAACCATGTAAGGCACCTTCGTCCGCTCGGGCAGCTTTATTTTGCTGGTGGTTACCACTGGTTTCGTCTCCAGGCTGACCTTGCCATTTTTGTTCTTGACGATGACGTTCTTCAACCATTCCTTGTTGTCGGTATTTGTAAAGTCCCGCCGGTACATGGCGCCGCGACTCTCCTTCCTCATTGAGGAGGCACGCGCCACGACCTCCATTACCAGCAATAGCGCCTCGTTCTCCAGGGCCGTCACCAACTCACGATTATATATCTTGCTCTTGTTCTTGACCACTATGTTGGGCAGCACTTCTTTCTTCATCTTCTCCGCCTCCGCTATGCAGGCGGCGATGCCCTTTTCTTCGCGCACCGGGCCAACGTATTTGAAAGACACTTCCTGCATCTTCTTCCGCATCTCATATACGTCTGTCCCATCCTTGCGCTTGAGTGGAGCATGTATGCGGTCGTAGACCTGCGTCACCTGGCCCTCGTCTATATCCGGCGGTGCTGCTTTCTTGGCATAATCTCCGGCAGCTATCCCAGTCAAAGCGCCGAATACCAGACACTCGGTTACGGCGTTGCCGGAGAGCCGGTTGGCGCCCATGGTTCCGCCCTGCACCTCGCCGGCGGCGTAAAGCCCGGGCACGCCGGTCTCGCCTTTGGCGTTTACCCTGATGCCGCCGTTCCAGTAGTGAGATGCCGGGCCGGCCTCAAAAGCCACCTTCCTGGGGTCCAGGCCAAATTCAATCAGGTCAAATTGACCGTATTTGTAGCCATAGCACGCTCCCGGCTGTTGAGAGGCCTGGTCTATAATCTCGTCGGGCACATGTTTGCAGGAGGCCCAGATGCCGCCGTGGGGAGTGCCTCTGCCTTCCAGAATCTCCATCGCCATGGAAATCGACCCAATATCGCGTGTTGTCCCTTTCTCCATGCGCACCGGGTCCCACTTCTCTATAAACCTAACGCCAAAGCGGTTGAGCCACCAGCCCCCTACCCTGTGAAGAAAGATGTAAGGATAGTCTATCCCCAGGGCCCCGGGTGGCCAGTAAAGACAACAGGGAAGAAACAGCGGAAACTCCATGTCTACCATCTCCGCACCCGCCTGAAAAGCCATATAGAAACCATCTCCGGTGAGCTCTTCAGGGGCTGTGGTTATCGGAAACAACCTCATTGAACCGCCCGTCCCCAGTATCACGGCCTTGGCCTTGACCACCAGGAACTCGCCAGTTCTGATGTTGATGCCCGCTCCGCCAACGGCTCTGCCGTTCTTGGTGAGCACATCGGTAATCATAACGTGCTGGTACCAGTCTATCTTGTGCGGCTTGCACCCTTTCCTGAGGGCTTCCATCATGGAGCGGCCGGTGGAGAGAATCCCCCGTGGGTAGCGGTGCCCCGGCGCATGCATGAACCCGTTTATTTGCATCCCCCAGTCCACCAGCTCTTTAACATACTTAGCTGCGTTGGAGCAGTGGGCAAGGACAACCTCTTCATTGTTCAGGTACTTGCCCTCTTCAAACATGTCCTGGGCAAAGTTCTCTACCGTATCCGCCGGGTCGCCAGGGCCGCCAAATACCTCTTTTACCTCTTTACTGGGGCAGTCTATATCCATATCCGCGGTTACAGTGGCGCCACATTTGGTGAAAACACCCTTGGTGGCTATGAGCACCTTCAGGCCTTTCTTGGCAATCTCAATAGCAGCCCGGGAACCTGCGCCTTCGCTGCCCACAATCAGCACATCGGTTTCGATTACTTTCCTATCTGCTGCCACTTTGCCCCTCCTAGCATTTATTGGTGTTTTACTATTCCTTCATAAATTTTGCCAGCGAAATGCTAGCATTAATGGATGAACATTGTCAAATCAAGTGAAGGGCTGGGGGTTGTTTAGACAATAATGCTTATTGGAATTTTGCTTAGCGAATTTTCTAAGCTTTAGGAGGGAATTTTACGATTTCTTCTCTGCGATTTCTTTCGCCCAAGCGGCGGCGCGTTCTTGCTCTCCCTCTTTCAGCGGGCCTTCCTTGTCCTTGACGAAGAAGCCTTCAGGGGGTGTTATCAGGTTGCCGCCCTTTTTCTTGAGAGCCTCGGCGATGCGCGGTGCTGCATATCCGCCTATCTTCATGATAAGACGCAGCCCTTTTCCTGCATCAGCGACAGGAATTCTGGTATCAAAGGCAGCTATAGAGATATCTTTGAGGATGCTCCCGGAAATGCTTTCAATAAAGGTTTGCACTGGCTTTGTCGGCCTGAAGCCCTGCGTAGGAGAACCGACGATGAGGAGGTCGATAGATTCAAGTTCCTTGAGATTCGCCTCGCCTGCGCGGATTACTTTAACCTCGCCAGCAATAGCACCGCCGATGGCCCGGGCGATTTTCTCCGTGTTCCCATAGACAGAGTCGTAGATTATTAAAGCTTTCATTAGAGACGCCTCTGCTCCTCAGTTGCCTGGGGTTTTAACTTTTTTTAATTTCTTCGCCGGGTTCTGGAATTCGCAGGGGACTTTCGCCTGGCATAAGCCACAACCGGCCACGCTTTTGTCATTATCATAGCCGTCTTCCCCCATTTGCTTTGGGTTATAGCCAATGCTGTAGCCGTACTCTTCGCACTTGTTTTTGTCGTGGCCCTTCTCGCTGATAGCTCCGGCCGGGCAGCGTTTTATACAGGCTGTACATTCGATTCCCAGATAGAAGAGGCAATTCGAGTATGGGCCTTCAGCAGTTCTGGGGCTTGCCGGCAATACAAGGCTAGTGACCACGTTGGCGCAACGGATGGCGATGCCGCGCTCGGTAATGAGGCCATCGGAAAGGCTGAATGTTCCCTGGCCGGCGGCGAAGGCTACGTGCCGCTCAGACCAGTTTGAGTACATCCCCTTTTCGTTCCTGGGTTTTTCGAAGAAGGGCTGTTGCATCGGTGCTACTGCCATGTATCCCTCATCCTGGAGGAGTTCCACCACATGCGCCCGCAGATAATCGTTGAACTTTTCGCCGTACCAGCGGCTGTGTGACCAGAGTCGACTGGGAACGCTCGTCGCGGCGCGTTGAGTTTTGCGGGTTTCCTCTGCGGCTGGCAAGACCCAGCTTATCACTGAGATGTGCTCCGGCATGTCCTCGGGGCTTCTATTATAGGCCTTGGCCAGCGCCTCGCGAGGGGTAAGGTGGATGGGTGCGATGATGCTCTTGTATTCGGTGAAGATGGGGTCATCGCCATCGGCGAATTTCACCAGCGGCTCATCCCACATGACATAGTCGTTCAGGAACGGCAGGCGGTTACCCGGGCTGGTGCGGACAAGCCCCTTAATTTGCTCCTCAATAAACTGCGCTGGCTCAGTCTGTAGTAGTTGCTTCTCCGCTAATGATAAAGTCATCCATCGCTCCTTGCGCTTTTTGCGAGGCCATGATATGTCTTTTCAGCGAGCAAACTGCTTCGCGGTTTTATCCTCAGGTTGGGGCCTGAATATTGCAGGACTGTTTCCCCTGGTTATTGCTGGAGAAGAGGGATAAGAGGCGCTCCGCCTTTTCGCTGCCGCAGTTGGGGCATTTGATTTTGCCGTCGCTATCGCGCATTGATTGATATTTCTCAAATACCTGGTCGCAGCTCTGGCATTTGTATTCATAGATAGGCATTATCTGGTTTCCTCTCTCAGATCATGATTTACATGTTTATATCTTATTGCATGGCGCTTATATTGTCTGTGAGTTTTATCCCATTGGGGCTTGCTTCTTTAAAGATATAACAGGTCGCTGCCTGAAATCAAATTTGCTGGAATCAGCATGGGGAGTCGCTAAAGTAAAGGGCACAGCGTGGTTAGCCGTGCCTCTATGCAGTGTACAGTATGACGGTCTAGCTACGAGCGGCAGACTGCTTCTCGCCTGACGTCATGGCACCAACTTCAGCAAAGGGTATCTTTACCCTGGGCAGCACCGGCTTACCGTTGGAGCCGATGGTTATAGCGCCGGTAGGGCAGACGTAGGCGCAGTCCCCGCAGCCGATGCATTCCTCCCCCAGTTCATAGGCGTAAAAGGGAGCGGCAACTTCCTTAAAGATGCCGCGGTTGACCAGGCTTATGGCCGACTTGCCGATTATCTCGCTGCATGCCCTGACGCACAGTCCGCACAGGATACAGCCGCTGTCGCCCAGGGAGAAGCGCGGCTTTTCCACTCCGTATTCCTCGGCCAGCTCCTGTATCACCTTGGCTTCGGGGCATCTCGCCAGCAGGAGCTCAATTATGCCTTTGCGCAGCTTTCTTATCTTCTCCGTATTGGTCTTCACTATGATATCGTTTTTCGCCGGATAGAGGCAGGCGGCCACGAATTTGAAATTTTTGCCTCCGTCCTCGCTCACCTCAACGGTGCACAGGCGGCAGGCGCCGTGGGGCTTGACCGCGGGGTGGTAGCAGAGGGCAGGTATATTCCCTATGCCCGGCAGGCGCTGGGTAGCCTCCAGAATGGTCTGGCCGCCGGATACGGCGATATTTTTATCGTCAACCGTCAGTTGAACAACGTTAATCCCCTCGGCATGGTTTATATCAACCCACTGTTCGCTGCTAATCCAGTATCTGGGCATCGATGGCCTCCTTGCTATACTTTAATTACCGCCCCGAACTTGCACAAGTCCTGGCAGACTCCACACTTGATGCAGAGGTCCTGATTTATCGTGTGAAGCTCGCGTTTTTCTCCGCTGATGGCGCTTGTGGAGCAGGAGCGCAGGCATACGCCGCAGCCGTTGCACTTTTCGGGGTCGATGTCAAACTTTATCAGCTCGCGGCAGACGCCGGCGGGGCATTTCTTTTCTTTGATATGGGCCATGTATTCGTCCCTGAAGTATTTAATCGTGCTGAGGACGGGATTGGCGGCGGTGCGGCCCAGCGCGCAAAGGGCGCCGATATCCAGGGTTTCAGCCAGGTCCATCAGGGTGTCAATGTCCTCCGGCTCTCCCTCGCCGCGAGTTATCCTGTCCAGTATTTCGCTCATCCTGGCCAGCCCTTCCCGGCAGGGGGCACACTTGCCGCATGACTCGCCCTTGAGGAACTCGGTGAAATAGCGGGCTATGTCCACCATGCAGTTGTCCTCGTCCATCACTATCATGCCGCCGGAGCCCATCATGGAGCCAAGCCTGGTCAGCTCATCAAAATCAACCGGCGTATCGAGGAACTGCTCCGGGATGCATCCGCCGGAGGGGCCGCCCGTTTGTACGGCCTTGAACTTCTTGTCGCCGGGTATCCCCCCGCCGATGTCGTATATCATCTCCCTCAGCGTTATGCCCATGGGCACTTCCACCAGGCCGGAGTTATTTATCTTGCCTACCAGCGAGAAAACCATGGTGCCCTTGCTGCCAGCCGTGCCGATTCCGGAATACCATTTGGCGCCCTTATTGATTATCAGCGGTACGTTGGCCCAGGTCTTGACGTTGTTCAGCAGGCTCGG
>CAYWUK010000072.1:0-7956 GCA_964461475.1 uncultured Dehalococcoidaceae bacterium | reverse complement strand
GGCGATGTTCCCCTTGAAACACGGAACTTTTTGTGCTACGCTTTATATTATAACATATTGATGGTGGTGTAACATGAAAAAGTATGGCACAAAAGATTTTGAAAGGGAATTCCCGAATGATGATGCTTGCCTCGAATGGTTATTCAAGACAAGATGGCCTAAGGGTGTGAAGTGCCCGAATTGTAACAAGGTAACTACGCATTATCGTGTTAAGAGCAGACCTTGCTATTCCTGCGAGTTCTGTGGTAATCACGTTTACCCGATGGCTGACACTATCTTTCAAGACACCAAGTTTGACCATTTGAGACTATGGTTTAAGGCCATAACAATAATGGCTGCTACTAGGTGTGGGATTTCATCGCGCCAAATGAGCCGAGACTTAGGCGTTACTATTAAGACGGGTTATAGAATGTGGAAGCAAATCAGGTCAATTTTATCCGATGGCAAAGAGATAAAGTTTGTTGGTAAGGTGGAGATTGACGAGACTTACATTGGCGGTAAGGGTCATGGCAAACGTGGCAGAGGTTCCGAGAATAAAAGCGTTGTGTTAGGTATGGTTGAAAGGAAAGGCAAAGTTAGAGCAATTGTAGTGCCTGATGTTAAGGCTAAAACCCTAATTCCTCATATTGAAGCCAACGTTATAAAGTGTGCTGATGTTTACACAGACGATTTATTGAGTTATCAATCTCTTGCTAAACTTGGCTTCAAGCATCAAACTGTGGCTCATTCAAAGAAAGTCTATGTTACTGGCAAAGATATTCATACCAATAGCATTGAGGGGTTTTGGAGTCAGTTAAAGAGAAGTATTGACGGCACATACCATCATGTAACGCCTGAACACTTACAGGAATATGCAGATGAATATAGCTTCCGTTACAACCACAGGAACGATGAACAACCGATGTTTGTCACGATGATAAACCAAGTGGTTAAGAAGGCTTGTGAGAAGGTTTAGCTTTAGCAACCTTCTTTAGTGCTTTGAGGACTTGAGCCGGGGTAGCACCAGGCTCATAGTCTTCTAGCCTGTGAACTGTATCCTTGTATTTAGGAGTCTTGGCTAACTCCTTTATTAACTCTTCAAAAGTGAGCGGTTTTAACGGAACTATTGTGACTTCACGCTTCTTAGTAGTCATAGCTTTATTATAGCTTACCTGATATTTAGATATCCAAACACAATATAGCACGAATACAGGATTTAAGATTGCAAAAATCGTCATCCGATAGATGTCCGAAGGTTTGTTCAATAGTGGTTCGGTCTATCGTTTGGATAACTCCTTTTGCCTTACTAGGTAAAGGTAGATGAGCTGTTTTCCATTCTTTAAGCATGTAATCACCAAAATACATATTGTCCATCGCATGTGGTGATGATGATAAAGCGACGACAATAGCATCGGCTCTTGACTGATGATATCTATCATCAGTAAGTATCACAGCAGGCCTTCGCTTGGTTTTGTCATTCTCGGTAAACCTAATACGAACCATTATGACATCGCCAGGACTATAAGGTATCGTAGATATCATCTTCCTGATTGTTCCAAATTTTTACGAGTGCAGGATAATCCTCTCCATGTAAATATGGTTCATCTGGTTTATAGACGTAATAAATAGCAGAAGCATTGCCTGGTTCTGTATTTGAAACAGATACCGCTAGCAATGTCACGTTATCATCAATCACCGATTCGCTAACTTGCATCTTATCTTCAATATAATGTTTGGTTGTCATTGTGTATCACCTCTTGGTGGGTTTACTCGCAAAGATATTGTTTCTCTTGTTTCCCCACTTACTAGTATAGCAAATTGATAATTTCCTGCTTTTTTAAATTGAAATCCAGCGATAGCGGCTATCTGATTAGCTGTAACCTTTGTTCCGCTTATTTGCGGTCGTTTAATTTTTAATTCTTGAGGTAACTCCATTAAACGATTACCATCTTCATCACTTAGCACTATTGAAACACTTTTAGTGGTGCCATACTCTGCAGCACCAGCTTCATAAGAAACCACTACATAAAGCAACGGTAAAGGAAAAGGAAGCACTGGTGGGTTAATAATATCAAATATTCCTAAGACATTTAATTTGCCTTCACGCGTAATATTAGCATAATCTGCCAAAACTGCCCATTTCACATCCATAGCTAATAATTGTGACATCTTTAACCCATTGTGTCAATATGGTAGGGGCAGTAAGACTTGAACCTACAACCTCGGGGATATCAGCCCCTAATACACGTTATAAGCGTGCTGCTCTACCAATTGAGCTATGCCCCCATATCCCTTGACATCATCTATTTTAAGAGTATAATCGCTTCATATAGGAGGTGGATTATGGCGATTCCAGCACAGCAGGCATACGATGAAATCAAGGCACACATTGATAAGTCAGGTGAACTTTATCGGAAATGGTACGCAGGCATCGCCACTGACCCCCGAAAGCGTTTGTTCGAAGAGCATAATGTCTCTGAAAAAGAGGCGTGGTGGGCGTACCGTAGGTGTTCAACCGATAAAGATGCTAGGCTTGTGGAGGAAAAATTGCTTAAACTAGGTTGCGATGGAGATACTGGTGGCGGCGACGAATCTACAATTGCAGTTTATGCCTATCTTAAAACTTCGAATACTAATCCTTAGACGATGATTGCCCACCAATCTCTTTTGGTAATGCTATTATCCATGTTTTACTCCCAATGGTGATTGTAAGCCTATCCCCATTAACAATGGCCTTCGCTTCACCCCTGAAGAATGAATTGAATGATTTAATTAGTTTTTTCAATATCTCTCTTTGACCTCCTTTCTATTTCTACGTGCCTCTAGGGGCACATCACCTATGTTTTTATATAGGCGGAGCTTATCCCATAATAAGTACCGTGGGCACTATCAGCGCAATCAGCCCTGTGAAGACCACCACGAAAAGGAACAGATTGTATCTCAGGGAATAATTGCTCAAAAGGGACTCGTCGTAGTAACCAGCCACGCCCTGGTCTTTATACATCTTCAGCAGCCCATTTATCAACTTGATTCTGGTCTGTTTCCCCTTCAATAGTCCCACCTCCACGACAAAGCTGACGACGACTACGAAGCAGACAAAAGTGAAAAATACAATCCAGGCAGTAGCATCTTTGTCTGAGCCCTGGGCAACCGCCGAGTTTATGCCCAGCGACAAAAGGTTCAGAAGAATAGCAGCAACGATGAAGATGGTATCTGTACGAGTATTCTGCTGAAGCTCCGTTATTATGTGCTCATGGACACGCTCAATCATATTCCCTCCTGCACTTTATAGGCTTCCGCTGAAGTTGCGCGGATACTATGTTGATGATATACCTTAACGCCAATGTCCTGCAACATCCAGGCTAGATATATATACTCAGCATTTACTTACGCAACAATATAATCGCTACCATGGCAAAAACAACGCCGACAACGCGCTCTAAGGAGACCATTTCGCGCAGGACCGCCACGCCAAGGACGGCAGCAATGACGGCATTCAGCCCGTAAACGGGCATTACCGCCGATAGCGGGCCTCTCTGGATTGCGATATAGAGGGCAAGGACGCCAATTCCCAGCAACAGGGATATAAGGAAGGCATACCCCAGATATACCGTTTGCTCCGGGACGAAAGGCATATCAGTGAAACTGATGTAGACGAACAAGATTGGGAGCAACAAGAGACAGCCTAATAGCGAAATTGTAGGGCCGCTAACATGCGCAGATACTTGCTTGACGAGGAAATAGTGAATCCCCAAGAAGACCATCGCCAGTATAGCCAAAACTATATAATCCAAAGCACTTTCTCCTTGATTGGCGAACCTAAAGGCTAAACAAAACAATAGCCGCAACGGCCAGAGCCAGGCCAAGCGCCCTCGTTACAGATACCTTCTCCCGCAGGACCAGGATGCCGAGGATGGCCGTCACCATGGCGTTCAGGCCGTAAATAGGCGTAACCACTGACACCGGGCCTCTGGCGATGGCCATGTAATAGGCAGGGATGGCAATTACCAGCGGTATCGAGATGATGAGCGAATACAAAGTATATATTTTACGCTGCGGCAAGACGGGTGCCCTGCTAAAAAGAAGATAAGCATATAATACAACAGCAGTCACAACCGTACCGATGAATATAATCACAAGGCTGGCTACATGAACAGAAATGAGCTTAACAAGAAAATAGTAGACTCCGAGAGATACCATGGAGATAATAGCTAATAGCAGATAACTCATCGCACATCCAGGCTAAAGTCATTCCAGAGAACCGAAATTGTCCCTAGTTTAGCAGAGTTTACGCCACCTAACAAACCCATGGTGAATGCGATTTTGTTTGGTTTTGGTTGCGCTAGTTCAACCGATTGTCATTGCGAGGAGCGCAGCGACGAAGCAATCACTATTTATCGCAATACGGGATTGCTTCGCTTCGCTCGCAATGACACGAGGGAGTAACCAATGCAAATAAAACCATGAATGCAGTTAAATATGCGGCCCAGGTTATTCCTTTGCACGCCTTTGATTTCGCTTCATCCATTGCTCAAGCAGGCACCTCAACCAGCAAGGTAGTGCCTTCGCCCGGCTTGGAATTAATCTCCAATGTGCCACCCAGCAGACATACCCTCTCCTCAATTCCCATAAGGCCCAGCTTGCCCTTACGGGGCAGGTTGGCCATGCTCTCAGGGAGTTCAAAGCCCCTGCCATTGTCGCTGACCGCCAATTTCACCTTGTTTGCGGCGAAATTCACCGTCACCTGCACTTTTGAAGCCTCGGCGTGCTTCTTTATGTTATTGAGCGCCTCCTGAACGATGCGGAATAGAGACAATCTAACTTCGGGGGTTAAAGTCCTTTTCTCGCCAATCATGGTAAAACTAGCGGCTATTCCCTCCGTCTGCTCCAAGCCATTGGTTAACGACCTCAGCGCCGGTATCAGGCCAAGGTCATCCAGCAAAGACGGACGCAGGTTCTGGATAAAGTGCTGCACGAACTGCAATCCCCGGTTAAGCTGATTTTGTACTTCTTTCAGAGTTGAAACTTCATCCTTGTTAAAGCTATTCGCCTTCCTGAGGAGGTTATCCAGCTGTCGCGATAGGGAGCCCAGGATTTGCGCCATATCATCATGGAGCTCGCGAGCGATGCGCTTCCTCTCCTCCTCCTGCGCCCTGTTGATTTGCTGGGAATAGTAACGAAGGTTGTCCTCCAGGTCTTTTCGCTCTGTGATGTCTATAAAGGTCTCTATGGCGCCTATCATCTGGCCATCATCGCCTACAACTGGACTTGCCGTGAAATGAAGCCACTTGCCCCCATTCCCCACCGCCGGGAAGTAATCTTCGGCCTCGTAAGCGCCCTCAATCAGGGCGGACTTCCTGAATTTGCCCTTATAGTACACCTCAATATCTTCGGCAGATGCCCCATCCACGATAAAATCGGCCATGGCCGGCCTTTTCTCTTCATAGAACGGCTTCCCAGTGATTATCCGTCCCCACAGTATCCTCCCTCTTTATGCCGGAGAGGGCTTCACAGGCGGTGTTCCAATGGGTGATTTTGTGCTCCCTGTTGATTACGAAGGCAGCGATGGCCGTGCCGTCTATGATTTTTGAAAGCGTTTTCGAACTCAGTGGCATTTTAGCGCATCTCTTAAATATCTCCGCCTGCGGGCGCGGCTAGGCCAGCTCTTCAAGGGTAAACCAGCCCTCTCTCAAGCCGTAGAGGACGGCTTCGGTGCGGGAGCCTACCCCCAGCTTATTGAAGACATCCCTCATATGGCCTTCAACGGTGCGATAGCTGAGGTGCAGCCTTTCGGCAATATCCTTATTAGTTAAGCCCTGAGCCGCCAGCTTGATTATGTCAATCTCGCGGCCGCTGAGTTGCTCTGTGTTTTCCATCGTCTGCGGCACCTTGTCCGGAAGCCTGAAATAGTTCACAACCTTCTTCGCTATGGCAGGGTCGAGCACGGGTTCCCCCTTGTTAATAGCTCTGATAGCGCTTACCAGCTCATCGCCGCCAACGCTTTTCAACAGGTAACCGGCGGCGCCAGCTTTGAGCAGGGCAAAAACATACTCATCATCGTCATAAGCACTCAATATCAAAACGCCGGTGCGCGGATTAATCAGCTTTATCTGTCTGGTAGCCTCAATGCCGTTTAGCTTTGGCATGGCAATATCCATGACGACCACATCCGGTTTCATCTCGGTGACCATCTGCACCACTTCTTCGCCGTTGCCGGCCTCACCAACTACCGCGATGCCCCTTTCATCCTCCAGCAGCCGGCGAATACCCTGACGCGTAATCAGGTGGTCCTCGCATAGAACAACGCTGATGTCACCCATACAAACCCTCCTTCGCCCACTATAATAGCAGAAGCATAGCCGCTATTCAAAACCAGAATACGGCTGAACTGGCAACTACACTCGGCGTATTGCGCCTGCCGATATGCAGTGTTTCCCCGCAATCAGCAGCGTAAAACACCTGCCAATAAGAGTGTTTCTCGCGCCGGAAGCTGGTGCGATAACGGATGGCACGGCAGCTTATAAGTAATACCCTTAAACTAGGAAGGTATTCAGGAGGCAAACAATTGGACACCGCTCTGGATTTAGAGACTTTAAAAACTATCATTGAGAACAACAGCGAGAAGGTTGAGTCCCTCATTGACAGCTACATTGAGAAAAAGGAACAGCTCATATCTCTGCTGCAGGATATCCAGGCTGAGTTCAATTACATCCCCAGGGACGTGCTTGTCCGCATCAGCCAGAAACTGAATATCCCCTTGAGCCAGGTATTCGGCGTGGCCACATTTTTCAAGTCATTCAGCCTGGAGCCGCGGGGACGCCATACAGTAACGGTCTGCCTGGGCACGGCATGTCATGTCAAGGGCGGTCAGAGGCTCGTAGATAAGATGGAGAGGGACTATGGCCTGAAGCCCGGCGACACAACGGAGGATGAGCGCTTCACCCTGGAGACGGCCAACTGCCTGGGGTGCTGCGCGCTCGGGCCGGTGGTGGTGATTGACGGGAAGTATAAGAGCCAGGTAAAGCCGGAGAAGCTCGATAGAATCCTCAAAGAATACAAATAAGCCAGAGCAAACAAGAGGAAGGCCAGCAAAATGGTGGAGCAAGCGCGAAAGCTACTAGAGAGCAAGAAATTGAAATCAGCAGACGAACTGGAGCAACTGCGACAGGCCATTTTAAGAGATAAAGACGCCAGCCGCACCAGCATAACGGTATGCGGCGGCACCGGCTGCCGCGCCTCCGGCGCCGAAGAGGTCTCCGACGCCTTTATCGACGAAATAGAGAGGCGAGAGCTCCAGGTGCAGGTGGAGTTCAAGGAAACGGGATGCCACGGCTTCTGCGAGCGCGGCCCGCTGGTCGTCATCGGCCCGAAGAAGATTTTTTATCAGCGGGTAAAAGCGGAGGATGTCCCGCAAATCATAGCGGAAACGGTGCTAAAGGGAAACATCATAGAGCGTTTGCTCTACGTTGACCCGGCAAGCGGAGAAAAAATCCATTACGAGCCCGAAGTTCCATTCTACAAGAGACAGACCAGGCTCATCTTGAGCGCCAACGGGGAGATAGACCCCACCGACATAGAACAATACATCGCCATCGGCGGCTACTCCGCCCTGAGCAAGTCCCTCTTCCAGACAACGCCGGACAGGATTGTCAGCGAGATTGCCGCTTCCGGCCTGCGCGGCAGGGGCGGCGGCGGCTTCCCCACCGGCCGCAAATGGCAGTCCTGCCGCGTCGCCGAAGGAGAAGTAAAATATGTGCTTTGCAACGGCGACGAGGGCGACCCCGGCGCTTACCAGGACCGTAGCATCCTGGAGGGAAACCCCCACAGCGTCATTGAGGGCATGATTATCGGCGCCTATGCCATCGGCTCGCACCAGGGCTATATCTACGTGCGTAACGAGTATCCCCTGGCCGTGAAACACGCCGGTATCGCCATAGAACAGGCGACGGCATACGGCCTGCTCGGGGAAAACATCCT